>NZ_JACRSE010000007.1 GCF_014281055.1 Fluviispira vulneris
GCATTACTCACCCGTGCGCCACTAAGGTATTGCTACCTCCGTTCGACTTGCATGTGTTAGGCACGCCGCCAGCGTTCGTTCTGAGCCAGGATCAAACTCTTAGCTCTAATTACTTACTCCATAACTTGCGTTATGAAGATTTTTTTTCTTTTGACGGCTCGTCTTTTATCTCGAGCCCCGAAGCTTCCCTCTCTCTCGACTTGCGTCGATTGAGTCAAAGCCTCTAAGGACCCGCACTCTGTTTCTGCTCTCTTCTCTTGTCAAATAACTTCTCTACTAATGATTGGTGGCGGGGACAGGACTTGAACCTGCGGCCTTCGGGTTATGAGCCCGACGAGATACCAACTTCTCCACCCCGCGTCGTCATCAGTGGTGAAAGGGGTTCTACATGTCGAAGCAGGGACTGTCAAGCAACTTCCAGCTTTTTTTATTAAATAAAAAATGAAACAGAATTAAATCCTTTAAAATAAGCGTGAGTCATCTTTAAATTCAGATACAAAAAAAAGCCTTCATTTTTCATGAAGACTTTTCTAAGCACTCAAAAAAGCAAAAAGCAAAAAATATGCTTAAAACAAAGAACAACTTAAGCGTTCTTCACCACATTTACCAGCTTCTGACGTAAGAAGTTGGGGAGAGCAAAAGCACTGCGATGGATATCTATGTTATAGTATTTAGAGGCTTTTTCGATTGCTTTCGCGCGATCCAGATCAATTTTTTCGAAGGGATGCTGAGCATCGCTTGCAAAACCCCATGACCAATATCCGTAGGGATAAGAAGGAATGGTTCCAACCATCGAGTAGACTGATGTGAATGCGTGCTTTAAGTTTCCATAAACTTTGGCAAGGTCAAATTTATTTTCCCAAGGAGACTCGCACTGAGCCATCACGATACCGCCTGGGGTTAATATTCTTTTGACTTCATTATAGAATTCTCCAGAAAATAGCCCAACGCCAGGACCAATCGGATCGGTTGAGTCCACAATGACGACATCGAACTCACCTTTAGGGCTGTTTTTAACAAATTCAACACCATCACCAATGTGAATTTTAGCTCTTGGGTGATTGAGACCGACTGCTAGAGCAGGAAAAAATTGTCGAGCGGCTTCTACAACCTCTCCATCTATTTCACACAATACAGCTTCTTCCACACAATCGTGTCTTAGAACCTCACGCAACGTCCCCCCATCACCTCCACCAATAACAAGAACACGGCGAGGATTTGGGTGAACCAAGAGGGGCACATGGGAAATCATTTCATGATAAACAAATTCATCACGATCAGAGCACATCATGAGTCCATCTAAGGTAAGAACTCTTCCAAAACCAGTAGATTCAAAAACATCTACCCTTTGAAAAGGACTTTGCACGGTGTGCAATGTTTTTTTAACATGAAGGCCAAAAGAGATTTCATCGTTGTGGCGTTCTTGGTACCAAAGATCAAGGGAAGGAGACGCATTGTCAGAATCAGCTCCAAGAGCGTATGGTATTTTTTTTGAAAACATTTATATTTCCTTTTGATAATGAGGAGAGAAGAGTCTTACAAACTCTTTGCTCTAATAATTAGCACTACAAAAGCAATGAGTCCATATCAAATGAACCAAGGCAAATTAGCAAAAAAAATTGCAACAGCAAAAAATTTTGAAAATAAAAAATCGATAAAAAAAATGAGTAAAGATATTATGGAAGACACGTCTGTCACGATCAATTCACAGTTTCTCGCTAAAACAAAAATAACAATTATTGGAGGGGGAGGAATTGCAGCAATTGAGCTTCCCCGTTTAGCACGTGAATTAAGAAGAAATGGAGCAGAAATTCAATTCTGTATTACTGAAAATTGCTTGAAATTTATTGGGATAGAAAGCTTACGCTGGGCGAGCCAGAATGAAGTCATTATCAACCCATCAGGACTTGCAGAGCACATTTGCACATCGGATGCAATCGTTGTTTCTCCGGCAACTGCAGATTTAATAGCAAAAGCAAGTAATGGTATTTGTTCAGATGGAGCAACCACTCTTTTACAGAGTGCGTTAGGACAAAAGAAAACAATTATTTTTTGTCCAACGATGCATGAAAGCTTATCCAACTCTCCTTTTGTTGATGAAAATAAAGAAAAATTAAAAAATATTGAAGGTGTCTTTTTTACAGCCCCACGCCAAGAAGAGGGGAAGGATAAACTTCCTGCACCTGATATTTTAGCGATAAATATTTCACATATTATTAATAAAAGAAAATTATTTCCTGAGAATCCTAAAAGAGTTCTTATCACACTTGGTGGAACTCGCGCTTTACTTGATCCTGTACGCTGTATTACAAATCTTTCAACAGGCAGTTTGGGTATAGAAGTGGCTAAAGTTTTTTATGCTATGGGTATTGATCTCACTTTACTCACAGCAAATACAAGTAAAGATGTGCCAAAATACGACAATATACAAACTATTAATTTGCCAAACTATTCAGATATGTTCGAATATCTAAAAGAAATTAATGAAAATAAATACAATGGTATCATTCATCTTGTTGCAGGTTCTGATTTTATCCCGAAATCACTTTCACATTCTAAGATTTCAAGCAAAAACGAAACCCTTAGAATTGATCTTGTCAAAGCTGAGAAGATAATAGACTTGGAAAATCTTGCAAAAATACCTTATAAGGCTGGAGCGAAGCTCACCTCAGGCGATCAAGACGAAGGTCTCAAGGTTGGTTATGAGATGATACGTAAAAAAAATTTGGACGCACTTCTTTGGAGCAGTTCAAATACAGCTTGGAATAAAAAAGCGGAACACTCAGGTGTTTTTATAAATATGGATAATGGAAGTAAAAAAGAAACAATTGTAAATGGAAAAAAAGAAATGGCAGCACAGTTTTATTTTAGTTTTATAAATTTCTTGGAAAATCGAAAGTTAAAGAAACAGAAAGCATAAGGTATTACGCAAGTGTTTTATCTTAAAAAATTAGGAAAATTAATCATGTCAGTATCAGAAAAAATCGCTAATGAAGTAAAAGAAAGTGAGATAAAAGATATTTTTCGCGGATTGTTTACTTGGTTTAATGTCGTTGTATTTACAATTTTTTATTCAAGCCTCATATTAATCTTATTTCCATTTGTTTATTTCATTGATAAAGAACGTCATTTATTGCATTATCTTGCAAATCTTTGGGGAAAATCTATTCAACTTGCCAACCCATGGTGGCAATTTTCAATTGAAGGTATAGAAAATTTAGCAAAAAATGGTGAAGCTGTCGTTTATGTATCAAATCATCAAAGCCAGGCTGATATATTAGCATTGTTTATTTTATCGACTCGTTTCCGTTGGCTCGCAAAAGAATCTCTATTTAATATTCCATTCTTTGGTTGGGGTATGCGAGCTGCAGGATATGTCCCTGTAAATAGGGCAAGTAAAAAAAGCGGTGAAAAAAGTATGAAAGCTTCATCCCGCCATTTACGCAGGGGCACACCTATGGTTTTTTTCCCAGAAGGAACACGCAGCGAGGATGGTAATTTAAAAGAATTTAAGACTGGCGCATTTCGTTTAGCAAAAGCTTTGCACGTCCCTGTAGTACCCATAACTCTAAATGGTTGCGCAAACTTACTCCCTAAAGGATCTTTATTGCCAAAACTTGCCAAAGTGACAATTACAATACATCCTAAAATCCAAACAACAGAGATGACTGCTCAAGAAGTTATGCAGAAAGCTCGTGAGAGTATCTCCTCAAAATTGTAAATGGATTATTTTATGAAATTAAAAGCATTTTTATTTTTTCCATTATTCGCGACTTTAATTAATAGTTGTCAGTCTTATACAGACTCAAACGCTACAATTCGTAAAGAAATGTATGCGGGAAAATATAAAGAAGCAACAGAGCTCATTGATAAAAGCGATATAGCCACACAAGGTAGAAATTATGCTCTTTATCGTATGGAAAAAGGGATGTTACTTTATTTACAGGGTGACTATACTCCTGCGATCACACAATGGACACAAGCTGACAGAAAATTAGATGATCTTTATACAACAAGTATATCAAAAACTGCTGCTAGTTTTATTGTAAATGATTCGATGTCAGATTACTCAGGTGAAGCGCACGAAAGAGTTTTGCTACCCATTTTTTCTTCGCTTGCATTTTTTGCAAATAATGACCAAAATAATTCCCTAGTGATGATACGCAGATCATATGATATTAAAAAATATTTAAACTCAGAAAATGAAGGAAAAAATTCATTTAAATACGATGCTTTCTCTCACTATTTTTCTGCCATGGTATACGAAAGCAAAGGTGATTGGGACAATGCTATCGTTGAATACCGTACAGCTTTAAAAAATATCTTAGGTGACAACAATCAATCTGCCTCAGGAAATTTTAAAAATGCAGAAACACAGATTCTAAAAGATCTGGGCAGGCTTGCAGAATTCCGTAGAAGAAATGATATTATAACCGAAATTAAAAAGAAAAATCCGAACTTAACTTGGGATAAACATAGTAACGTTTTAGCAAATGGTGAATTATATATTGTTTATGAATCAGGAAAGTCCCCGATTAAAGTGCCTAAAGATTTCTTTATTCCAACAGGCGGTTCTGTTGCACGAGTTTCTTTTCCTGAGTATAAGTCTCTTTCATATAATTCTCATTATGCTGACATATATATAAATGATAAAAACATTGGGCGCACGATCGTGATGGAAGACATTGGCAAAATGGGCGAACAGGCTCTCACCGATCGACGCTTGAGAGATATCGTAAAACTAGCTGCAAGAGTTATTGCTAAGGAAATAGCAGCGAAAAAATTGAACGAAGAAAATCCGCTTGCAGGATTGGCAGCAATGGGATTTAATTTAGCAACTGAAGTTGCTGATACCAGGGGTTGGACTTCTTTGCCCGACACAATTCAGATATTTCGCGCTACTATTAAACCTAATAAAGAAACAAGTATCGTGATTAAACCTGAAAATTCCCAACCTATCACATTTACTGTGACACTCAAACAGAATGAAAAGAAACTCATAAGGTTTAGAACTTTTGATTAATAAAAGTAAAACTATTTCTACGCAGAAAATTAAGGTAAACAGAATCGATGACATTTAACTCAAAAAAAAATAATTCCTCTTTTAGACTTTGGATGCAACAAATAAAATTGTGGCCTTCCCAATTCTCATTGGTTATTATAAGCATTATAATTATGATCCCTCTCTCTCTCTGTTTACTTATAATTATTCCTTATATAGTGCAGACAATCAATTCAATTCCAGCAGATGTTACTTGGCAAAAACTTTTAGGTGACCAACTTTCTCTTTGGATTTCTCCTTTGGTAGAAGGAACTCCTTTTGAGAGCAAGATTCCTCTTGCATTTCAAAAGAATTGGTTTGCAGTTATTTTAATTTCTATAGCTGGATTGTATGGATTTTTTAATTTCTATAGTGACTACTTGTTAAGAGATTTAGGTGAAAAGTTAGCACATAAACTCCGTTCAGATATTATAAAAAAATACTTGTCATTAAGTTATAATGCAGCAAACTCTATTGACGTTGGTTTACTCGCCTCTATCGTGGGTGAAGATATGCGTGAAATCCAACAAACATTTACAAGACTTATAAGTAGTTTATTAAAGGATGGGATCTCTTCTCTTATTTTTATTGCTTGGCTTATCATCTTAGATCCTCAACTTTTTATTCTATTCCTTACTGTATTAATACCTGCAGCAATTGTCTTAAGAGTCACAAGCAAAACTTTAAAAAAATTATCGCGCCAAGGTCTCCAATTTGAAAGCGAGTTATTAAGTGGTGTTCTTGAAAGAATGAGAGGGTGGCAAACAATTCAAGTCCACAAAGCGATTGATTTTGAAATTAAAAATTTTAATAAAATTAATAATAAAATTTATCATGTATGGAGAAGAGCGACTCGGGCAAAATCATTGGGAAGTCCGCTTGTTGAATGGTTTGGAATCATAGCAGGCGCATTTATTATTATTGCTGCATTAAGAAGAATTTCTGACGGAGCTCTTGAGAGTAATATTTTAACAAGCTTTATGGTAACAGTGGCATTTTTATCTGATAAAGTTAATCGAATGACGAATCAGCTCAACTCAACTCGTAAAGGAACAGATGCTCTTCATCGAGTAAATAACTTTTTATTAAATGATTTAGAAAAAAGATCTGAGATTCAACTTAATCAAAAGGAAGATCTTTCTTCAAATAAAGTTAAGTCTATTCAGTTTCAGAATATTTCAATTGGCAATGATGCTAAAAATATTTTGCTTGATAATTTCAATATGCAACTCAATGCAGGAACATTACTTGCGATTATTGGCCCTTCAGGGATTGGGAAAAGTACTTTTATAAGAACAATCTTAGGTGTTCAACCTTCATTACAAGGTTCATTTCTAATAAATGGAGAAGTTGCTTCAGATAAAACATTTGAAAAATATGCAAAAGATATATGTTTTATTCCACAAGAACCATTTTTATTCTCAGGTACAATATTCGAAAATGTAACATATCCATTACAGATAGAAAATCCAAGTGCAGAAGATATACAAAAAGCAAAGAAAGCTCTTGAACTCTCTCTCCTCGATAAAAATTTGGATGACAAAATTGAAGGCCTCTCTGGCGGAGAAAAACAAAGATTAATGTTTGCCCGTATCTTCTTCAAAAATCCAAGTTTCATTGTTATCGATGAAGGAACGAGCGCAATCGATATAGCAAATGAATTAAAACTCATCGAAAATTTAAAAAGACATGTCTCCGATTCAATTACTTTCGTTGTTGCTCATAGACCTGCCATACGAGATTATGCTACAGAAATATTGGATTTCTCAAAAACTAAACCTTCCCATTTGTTGACTTAATATTACAAATGGCTCAAAAGGAGTTCTTATGAATACAATTTCTTCCATAATTTCTGGAAAAAAAAATCAAGGTTCATCCCATTTTGTTTCAATAAATCCCGCAAATAGAGAAGACATCCTTGGCACATTTGCCAATGCAACGCTTGAGGAGTGTAAAGAAGCATGTGTCAGTGCCCGCAAAGGGCTTGAGCAATGGAAAAGAACTCCAGCTCCAGTAAGAGCTGAAATTATTGCTAACTTTGGGAAATTAATTCAAAAAAATAAAGATGCTTTAGCCAAAATCCTCACACGTGAAATGGGCAAACCTATAAAAGAAGCTCGTGGAGATGTGCAAGAAGCAATTGATACGTGTAATTTTTTTGTTTCTGAAGGGCGTAGGCTTTATGGACAGACCGTTCCAAGCGAAATGCAAAATAAAGAGCTCTATACTTATAGACGACCTATAGGAGTATTTGCTTGTATAACTGCAGGTAATTTTCCCTTTGCTGTACCAAGTTGGTATTTTATTCCAGCCCTTGTCTGTGGAAACACATGTGTATGGAAACCTTCTGAAGACACTCCATATCTTTCATACATTTTTGCTGAATTATTATACGCTGCAGGCGTACCCAAAGATGTTTTCCATGTCGTCTTTGGTAAAGGACCTGAAACTGGTGCTCATTTGGTATCCTTAGTGGACGAAGGCCTAATTGATAAAGTTGGATTTACCGGAAGCACTGAAGTCGGAAAAAAAATTGGTGAAATTTGTGGCAGAAATTTACAAACACCTTGCTTAGAACTCGGAGGGAAAAACCCTCTGGTAGTTATGCCTGATGCTAATCTCGATCTTGTCACAAACGGAGTCATTTGGTCTGGGTTTGGCACTGCGGGACAACGCTGTACATCTTTAGGTAATTTAATAGTCCACAAATCAATCAAAGAAACTCTTATTAAAAAAATATTAGATAAAGTTACAAATTTAAGAATTGGCGATCCTACCAATGAAAATAATTTTTATGGTCCAATGATAGGAGAACGTTTTCTAAAAAAACACAACGAAAATTTAAGCAATCTCATCAAGCCTCATCATAGACTTCTTACTGCTAAAAATGGAACTATTACTGAGCAAAACAAAGATAATAGTTTCGATGGCAACGCTCAGTGCGGATTTTATGCATTTCCAAGCATCGTTGATAACGTAACAGAAAATGATGAAATTTATTCAACAGAAACATTTGGACCTTTATTTAATATTTTAAGTTTTAAAGATATTGACGAAGCAATTTATTTATCGAATAAAACGGGATATGGTTTGAGTTCAGCAATTTATACTACAGATATTGAATCTGCATATAGATTTAGAACAGAGATTTCAGCTGGTATGACAAGTATCAATAACAGCACTACGGGTGCAGAAGCTCATCTTCCTTTTGGTGGAAATGGAAAAAGTGGAAATGGTAGCAGACAATCTGGAATTTGGGTTGTAGATCAATTTACAAAATGGCAATCTGTGAACTGGGATATGAGCGGGAAATTACAGCTTGCTCAAATGGATACCAATTACATCAATCCTTCGGATTATATCGTAAAAGCTTGATTGACTTACAAGGCAATAATTCACCCGTAACACCTAGCTATAAAAGATAAAATTGTTACGAGCAGGAGAGTGTTCATGCCAATATTTCAGGATCTCAAACAATTTGTCCGCTCTGAAAATGAGCATGAGCGCTCTTTAGCTATAGAAAAACTCGCAAAAAATTCTTTTTCTTGGCAAGGGAGTTTACTCACTTGGCAAATTATGGCACTTATTCCTACAGTAGTTGAGAAAGCAAAACTTGCACAGTCTCTCAACATTCCAAATATGCCTAGCAGTGAATGGGCTATTGTCTCTCATCTTTTACTAAAAGAAAACGATGAAAATGTTATTAGTAGTTGTATATCAACATTAGCTCACTCAAAATGCAATTCACTTATTTATCGTATATTACATGCCTTTGATCGTTTAGAACTTACAAATAAAATAATTTATTCATTGTTTTCTTTTGCTGAAGAAACAGGCAATGAAAAACTTGCTGATAAAATATTAACTCTTTTTTCTGCTGATTTACCTGATAATGTTTTAGCAAAAGGCTTTAACGCCCTTATTCGACTTGGTATTATCGATGATAAATCTAAGAATATAGCTCTTAAAATTTTACAGGCTAATAATTCTGAAGATCTAGTTAAATCATCTTTACCTTCGGCACTTATATATTTAGGCTTTGCATGCAATAAAGTTGAATGGAAATCAATTCAAAGTATCATAGCAAATATTAAAAACCCTGAAACAGTGCGTATCTATGAATTATTAAATTCACAAATATCCATATATGAAGATAAAAATTTTGGAATAAAAGCCTGTGAATGTTTCTTTGAAAATTCAATTCATGAAAAAAATCCAAGTTTTATTGGTTACGGAATGTTTAACCAAAAAAATCTTGAAATTGCACTCGAATCATTAATAAAAGATCTTTACAATAAAAAACCTGAAGAACTTATTCGAACGGTTTTGAAACTAAAAAATAAAAAATGCACTGATATTCTTGCAAATAGTACACATCTTGGCATTGAAAGTATAGAAAATGGTAAAAATGAATATCTCGCACAAATTTGGCTAGAATATATTCCAATAAACAATCAAAAGTTTATTCAATCTGTGCAAAACCCAAAGCATTACCGACTCTGGCAAAATATTTCTAAAGATATTGGATTTATTTATCTAAATGCTGAAATGCTCTTGAGTCAACCTTGGCAAGAAAAATTTGAAAAAAGTTTTGATTGTAATATTTTACTTTATCAAATTGTCGCAATTGGAAATAAAAGTTGCCCAGAAAATACATCTAAACTTCTTATTCGCCAAGAATATAAAGTGATTGAAAATTTAAAAAAATATGTAAAGTTTTTATCGCAAAAGTCATCCAATGAGTTCGAATCTTTTGTTGAAAAAGTTTATGCCGCAATTATTGGAGGAAATACCTCAGCGAGTTTTTTAAGAGAAGTTTATAAAATAATGCCTTTTTCTGGCACAAGCTGGGCTTTCACAGCGATTGCACTCACCGCACCTCGACTTGATATTTATACACTTAGTGTGGCGATTCATAGAGAACTTGAAATCATTAAGCAAACACTTTTGAATGGAAATATGCAAAAAGAAGAGTACATCCTAGAAGTCACCTCCCGTTTTCAATCAATATTAGTCGGTGCAGATAGATTTAAATTGCAAGTCAACCAACCCACATTAGTCACTTTAAAAGAGATTTCTTCGCTAATACAAAATATTCTAGATAAAACAGAGGAAAATAAACCTCAGGATGAAGAAGCTGATATTGAAGTGGCAGATTGGAGTGGAAATACGATTATCGATCGCCCTATTTTACTCTGGGAAGCCATTTTACAAGTTTGTTTAAATACACAATTATCATGTGAAGAAAAAGACTATTATGAACTCTTTTTAAGAGAAGGTTTGCGTATAGCACCGCATGTTGAAAAAAGATGGATTGTGCGTGCACTTGTTAAACTCGATACCGATGATGCAATTAAGGCGATTCTTTATCAAGCGCTTCAGCATATAGATATCGATTTTGTTGAACACACAATTGTAGAGTTGTTACGTTCTAAACACACACGATCTCAACAGGCACTTATTCGATCTATCTCAAAACAAAATATTTCTCTTGCTATTAAAATAAAAATTATTAGAGAAATTTCTCTTGAAAATCCTGAAGAAATTTTACAAGAATTAAAAACGCTGCAACTATTAAGATTGCCTGAATCAATTGACAAAGAAATTCAAGAAGCGATTGCTCGAGTTTCACAAAAAGTCACTCAACCGCAAAAACCAAAAAGTGAGAGTGATACAAAAATATCTTCTCAGGACATAGATCTCATAATTAAATCCTTGGTACCTTATGCAAGTTACTTATCTATTGATTCAAAAAGTGCCTTAAGAACAGCTGAAATGATTCTCATTCAGTCCATAGATTGGGGCAATGAAGCCGTCGATTTAAGTCCAATTGTAAATATGCATTGCAAAGCGGTAGAACTCACCATGCGTGATACTTTTGAAGCTTACACAGATTCTCTTGTTCGAAAAGGAGAGCTCTCTAAAAAGCTTGAAATAATAGGATATGGTAAAGGCGTAATTGAAAAAATGAATGCTTTTGAAGATTATATAGCTAATTTACCTGTTATCCGTAGCATTCCTTATTTTAGTAAATTTAAATTAAGAAAAATGTTAAGAGCTATCTGTCTTTATCGCCCTGGCAAGCGCTTTACCCTCGACGGTCCAAAAGCATTTGCTTTGCTTCTTTTAGTAGCAGCACGCAATGAGTGTCAATTTCACTTAAATCAAATGATGAATCTGGGTTTTGCTACAGATAATGATCTTTTTGAATTTATTAAACTTGTTCACTCTTTACAAGACAGTCGCAATCGAGCTGTGCATGAAGGACTCACTTGGGAGGCACGTGATGAAATTGAAAGCATGCGCAAACAAGCCTACAAAATTATTTCAACATGTCTTACAATTGGGAGAAGTTTAGAGACTTTCGTACCGCAAAAAAACTATGACTCACCCATGGAGACTTATTAACTATGGGTATGAGAATTCAGACCAATATAAGTTCTATCAATGCACAAAGGAATTTATCTGTGTCTACTCTCGCGCTTGCCAAACATACAGAAAGAATATCGAGCGGTTATAGAATAAATCATGCCGCCGATGATGCCGCAGGACTTGCTATTTCTGAAAAACTCAAATCCAATATCCGTGGCATGGCTCAAGCAAAACGGAACACATCAGATGGTATTAGCCTCATTCAAACAGCTGAAGGAGGTCTGCACGAAATATCAAACATGCTTATTCGTCTCAAAGAACTTTCAATCCAAGCAGCCAGCGACACAATAGGCGATAATGAACGTGGACATATTCAAAAGGAATTTGTTGCTTTAAAAGACGAAATCGATCGCATAGCTCTAGCGACCGAGTTTAATGGCACTCGTTTGTTAACGGGTAAAGCTGAAATCCCAGAAGATTTACTAAAAAATAGCAACCGTCCTCCGCTTGAAATTCAGGTGGGCCCTTCCTGGTATCAAGCTGTTGATGGTTTGGATGAAGTCCGTAATCCTGTTCATATTATTAGAATAAATCTAGAAAAAATCAACGCGATGACAGGCGGTGAAGGATCACTTGGTCTCGGCAATGTTTCTGATGAAGAAGGCACACGCCTCGATAAAAAAATATATGCTCAACAGACAATCAATAAAATCGATGAAGCCATTGATAAAGTTAACGAATATAGAGCTATTTTAGGCGCAATTCAAAATCGCATGGGTTACGCGGTCGCAAATACGGCGACAATGATAGAAAATCAAGAAGCAGCGAAATCACGGATCAAAGATGCTGATTATGCAGATGAAAGCTCACAAGTTGTACAGCAGGGAATCTTACAAAAAGCAGGAGTTGCCGTTCTAAGCCAAGCAAATCAAATTCCTGAAATGGCACTTAAGCTTTTAGGTTGATTCATATGAAGTCTTTAGATAAGACACCCCGATGGAATCATTTTCTGATTCTGTGTTTTTAAAGGCTTTCTTTATTTATGCAAATAAAAAATCGAAATTTATCTAAGATATTTATCCAAAATGTCACTCTATTAGACTGCGCTCTCTTTATTCCAGAAAAAGGTCCTAAGGGGAAAAGCTGGTACGTCGACATTGTTTGGGAAGGCGAAAAAGACGCGACAGGGGTATTATTCGATTTTAGCTTGGCAAAAAAATCCGCTAAAAGCACTATAGACCATGAGTTTGACCATAAACTACTTGTAACGGCAAGCCATATTCGCTTTCAGTCAAACTCACAAATCATTGTTATCGGTAACAATAGATCTGACACAAAAGAATCGCTTTTTGCCATTAATACGTATAATAACTCGGTAAAAAAAATTGCAAGAGAAACACTGAAAGCTCTTGAATCTGATGACGTATCGGAGCTTGAAAAAGAAATTGCAAATGCGATTTTAAGAAATTCTCCCAGTAATGTAAGAAATGTTAAAGTTACTTTACGTGAGGATGAGAAAAAGAAAAAAGAAAACTATTTTAACTACACACACAGTTTGTGCCATCATTATGGCAATTGCCAACGATTCCACGGTCACAGCAATATTGTAGAGATTTTCCATAAAGGAAAATTTGACCTAGCCAGAAGCGCAAAAGCTGCTAAGAAATTGAATAACTCATATATTATTTCGAGAAATTATCTAGCGGATAAATGGGATTCTCGTCTTATCACTGAACTTGTTGAGCATTGTCCAGAAATTTCAGATTTCAAATCTGAGCTTATTGCAGCACAATATAAAGGCACACAAGGTGAAGTTGCAGTTATTATGCCCAAAATCAATACACTTGCACTCGACTGTGAAAGCACCGTGGAAAATTTAGCTGAATATATAAGAAATCAATTTGCTGACGATACAGATATCGAAGTCCGTGCCTATGAGGGTTTGGCAAAGGGATCGATCTGCACCTGAGGGATAATATGAGCTTTTTAGTAAATGAAATATATCCCTGCTTGCAGGGAGAAGGAGTCAATACAGGGGTTCCCTCTCTCCTTGTCCGTTTTCATATCTGCAATTTACGTTGCACTTGGTGTGACACTCCTTACACCCATACTTTTAAAAGTGATCCTATCGATAAAAATAATCCAAACGGAAAACAAAAATTTGTCCGTCTTTCCTTACCCGAACTTGTAAAAAGAATAAAAGAATTCCCCCAAAAGCACCTTATACTCTCTGGTGGAGAACCCACGTTACACAATCTTGGCTTGCTTATGCGCACTTTAGGGGAAGAATATTCTGCAGAAGTGGAAAGTAATGGTACGAGAATTCCACATAAACAAATACCCAATTTTCTAATCACCGATTATAACTTAATGCAATGGAATATTTCTCCAAAATTTTCCAATGCAGGAGAAGATTTAGTGCCAGAAGCACTCACCCATTGGGCGGAACTTTCAAAAAATTATGATTCTGTGCATTTTAAATTTGTCGTTAGAAAAGATTATTTAAGTGCCGATATGCAAGAAATTATGAATATTATTAACCAACAGAAGATCTCGGCAAAAAAAGTTTTATTGATGCCTGAAGGAACTACGATCCAGTCACAGATTGAAAATATTTGGCTACACGATGAATGTTTAAAACATGGATTTCGCTATGCACCTCGCTTGCATGTTTTATTGTTTGGTAATTTACGCGGCGTTTAAAAACTCTCTTTATGTTTTAAAATATTTTAAAAAAAACTTGAAAAAATAAAAAAACTAAATACATTTGTTAAATGTTGATAAAATTTAATATTATTTTTAAAAACAGGGAGGTTTTTAGTTATGACTCATTTGAATATCATTAAATCTTGTCTAGGTTTATTAGGACTCACGTTGTCTTTTGCCGGCTTCGCAAATTGTCCTCAGAGTACAGAAGTTAAAGTTCAATCGAATGGCTCACATTATGCACAAACGAGTGAAGGATTATGGCTGCAAATACAAGACAACCAAGCCTATTTGTCGCACAACGGAGTCATAGATCAACCTATTTATGAATTTTATGTTATTGCATCGAGCCACAGTCATTTAAATGTTTATAATAAAATGATCTGTATTTATAATTTGAGTAACAATCAATTTATTAAATTAGAATCACCTGCAAATTTTAAATATTCACTCGCTGGAGAAAGCACTAACTGGACAACACTTAACACCGAATTAGGAAAAAGGGCAGGATGTTTTTCCCATCACAGTGATGATAGACTAAAACAGGAATGTCATTTTCATTTACAACCAGAATAATACATTCGGTATTTAAATAATGCTTTGCTAACAATAATATTACGATATTTTAATTGCTAGCAAAATAATCTTGAATTTTTAATTTTACGTTATCATTCTGCTCAATTTCTAAATGAATCTTGATATTTTGTGCTTTAAGACTTGCTAGTGTTACCGTACATAATTTCTGGTCAAATGCAGGTTCGAATATACCAAAAAATGAATCTTGATATTCATGAGGATTTATATCTCTTACATTTGCACTAGCTGCACTTATAATATATTTCCAAGCCCCCACAGTGTTAGGCTTCTTATTATAATCAATTTTATATAATTTACAGAATTGTAGCTTATTTCCTTCACTATCCTTTAAGACTTTACTTGGAATAGAACCGTAGATTTTCCTGAGCGCAAATTTATCGTTTGGACTCAAAAATTCATTAAATGTAATAAGTTCTCCATTAATTTTAGTTATAAATGGCTTTTTATTTAACTTTGCTTCATTGCTTGCACCAGCATAGGAATAATAATGCATCACAGAATTAAAATCATAGCCACCAAATATTATATAATTCTCTGACAAAGGCGCAGGCAGTGGGTCTAAGTTTGTCTGAATGATCTCTGGATTTTGATATATTTTTCTTAGACTGCTTAAATTATAATTAATATTCTCTCTCTGTTCAGGTCGCATGTGCTCATGTTCAAAACCCAGCACATGTAACAATTCATGGCGAATTGGTGCATTGGATTCTACACCTTCATCCGTTTTAAAACATGAAAACGGATCACCATCTAAAATATAGCTTGAACTTAAATTAAGTTTTCCTTCACCTTCTGGCATTCCTACATGAGTAACATAACAGCCTGCACTCAGACCGGCTGCTGTATCCCCAATAATATTAGTTATTCGAATATATGATTTATATTTAGCTAAATTTTCGATTTGATCATTTATTTCTTCAAAAGTTATATTTGCTTCACCTTCTAACTCTCGAATAATTAATCGAATTCTATTTTTTTCGTCTTCACTATGAGGATTACCTTGATTATCAAAGAAATAGTAGATTTTCCCTCCATCCCAAAAATTTATTGACATTAGAGCTCTTTTTGATCTCTTTTTCTTAATTTCTACATGAGCTTTATTTTCTATAATTTCATTTTGACCATTTTGATACGTATTTAAAGTGTAAGCATATGCTGAAAACTGAGTAAAAGCTAAAATTTTTGCAGAAAATTTAAAAATATTTAAAAATTTCAAAATAATACTCCTATAATATATTCACCCTTATTCTTAATAATTAATTATATCTATTTTTATAAAAAAGAAATATTAATTATTTGTTATATTATTTACGCAAAATAATTAAAAAGTCAATTAGATTATTTATTATTTTTATAAATATAATTTTTATTTACACTCATTTTTTTCATAACTGCTAAATATTTTTGCAATTAAAAAATTTCGGAACATAAAATTTGCAAGCAAAAGATGAAGGAAAACAAATTTAGATCAGATTACATATCAGCCCTTTAGATGCAATTTATTTAGATATCTTCTTTATAATTGGGTATCTTAAATTTATATTTTTTTTACTTATAAAAAATATAATTAAATTTTTAAAAACTTGTGGCGAATAAAAAAGTTATGGCAATCTATATTTCTTGTTCTTTTTATATCAATAATGTCAATTTCAAATTAAAAGCACATACGGTGCAATATTTTTTTCTTAGAATAAGGTATTGCTGGCAAAGGTACAATTTTATATTAAATTAAAATTAATTTCAAAAAACCTCACATCAATAATTGAAAACATATTTTTATTTTTTTCATATTTTAAAAACCTATTTTCTTCCAATAAACTAAAGATAATTATATTTGAATTATACAGAATAATATAAGGAGTAAAAATCATGTTATCAGAATATGAATTTGAAAAAAGTCGTCATAAATGGATTATCTTAGGAATAGGAGTCTTTTCTCAAGCTATATTCTCATTTGCCTATGCTGGAATACCCATAACGGGTGTGATCATGCAAAAAGAATATAACTTTAGCATATATCACTTAGGTCTTGTTCTTGGCTGCATGGGTTTAGGTGTCGCTTTATCTGAACTTCTATGGGGTTTACTGACAGATAAATTTGGTGATCGCAGAGTTCTAATCTTTGGGCTTTCTACCATGGGAATGGTTTTTACTTTCATGGCTTTTTATTTAGTTCCAGCAATGGGATTTAAGCCAAATTATATTCAATTGGGAATTGCTTTACTTTAGCAGGAGCGCTCGGTGGTAGTATCAATTCTTCTTCAGGCAGGGCAGTTATGACCTGGTTTTCTGACAAAGAAAGAGGATTCGCCATGAGCATTCGCCAGACAGCAATACCATTGGGAGGTGCAATAGGAGCACTCCTATTGCCATGGGTGGCGAAATATTATGGATTTGCTTTTGTGTTCGGTATAATTGCCATTTCATGTTTTCTTGGCACTGCGATTGTATGGCTTTGGCTTTTCGAAAACAAGTTAGATATAAAAGAAAAAGGCAATACAGAATACAAACAAAAATCTCCTTTTCTAGTAAAAGAAATATGGAGATTGATCTTAGCAAGTTCTTTACTGGCAATGCCACAAATAGCTATTTTAACTTTTGCAATGATATTTTTGCATGAATATAAACATATAGAGATCATAAAAGTTTCTATTATTTTAGTTTTTATCCAAATAGGAGGTGCAATTCTTAGAATATTGGCAGGAAAATTCACAGATAAATTAAGAAACAGACGCACAACTATAAAAATGATTGGATTATTCTCAGGAGTTTTTACTATTGCAATTGGTTTGTTTGCAAATAATTATCCTATAGCTATTATCTTTTGTATAATTTTAAGTGGTTTTTTATCCAATGCCTGGCATGGTGTCGCTTATACAGAAATTGCAGTTATTGCTGGTGTACAGCGAGCAGGCACAGCGCTCGGAATGATTGGAACAGCAATTTTTATTTCAGGATTTATCACACCACTTATCATTTCAGTAATTATAACTCACTTCTCTTGGAATATAACTTGGTGTTTAATTGGTCTTTGCTCTCTGCTTTCAATTCCTTTTATTCCCAGACAAAAATCAAAAAAAATGCCGCACGTGAGCTATTCACCTTAAAAGCTCTAACATTCATCTTTTTTGTTTGTTAATTTACTCGCCCCTGAAAGAGCAAGAATGCAGCCTTGTTTTGTTAAAAAAAAGGCCACACCTAAAAAGGCGTGGCTTTGAAAAAGCAAAGAATAAAATTAAATATTGTAAATAATTAATATTTAAAATGTTTAATAGGTTCACCCTTAGACTCTAAGTCTTTAAGACTGTCAATTCCAAGTTGGATATGTGCATCGGTCCATTTAGCTGAAACATTTTTGTCTCCAGCTTCGGTCTTCACTCCTTCGGGAGTGATAGGCACGTCAGACACAACTAAGAGTGCTCCACGGGCAATTTCGTTATACAGACCAACCATCAAGACTGTTGCAGTTTCCATATCGATAGCGATACACTTCATGTTGTGAAGACGCTTAAGAAACGCTTGATCGTGCTCCCAAACTCTTCGATTGGTTGTGTACACAACACCTGTCCGATAATCATAGCCAGCTTCCACAATTTTCTGTGAAACAAATTTGTGCAGCTTAAACGATGGCATAGCAGGCACTTCGGGTGGGAAATAATCATTCGATGTACCATCACCACGGATAGCCGCAATTGGTAAGATAAAATGCCCTATTTCGGTTGAATGTTTTAAACCACCACATTTTCCTAAGAATAAAACCGCTTTGGGAGAGCGAGCACCCAAAAGATCCATTATAGTTGCAGCATTAGCTGATCCCATACCGAAATTGATTATGGAAACATTTGATTTTTTACAGGTTGCGTTTGGCATCGCGCGATCAAGACCTGCGACAGTTGTTCCAGTTATTTCAGCAAAACGATTAACATAAGTCTGAAAATTCGTAAGCAAAATATAATCTGCAAAGTCATCAATTTTTGTTCCGGTATAACGGGGTAGCCAATTCTTACAAATTTCCGCTTTTGTCTTCATAAAAAACTCCTCAAAACTTCATTTTTATTCTATACGCTTTTTAGCTCAGTAAGCAATACCTTGATCAAGCTCTGAGCAATAAAAAAAGTGATTTTTCATCATATTTAAAGGGTCGTAAAAATGACGAACAACCTGAAAATCTCTTATGAAAATAAGTCTTCCATTGAAAATTTAGATTATTTTTCTCAATATATTTCTACATTAACTAATATTTTAGAAGAATATTTTAAGCAAAATATTGCTTGTCATTTTCAAATACTTTCTTGCAAGGGCTACGAATTTAAAATCGATCAAAATTTTATAGCAACAAATTCTTTGGCTGATAAATATAAAGATATATATTCTGATGAAAATGAAACTGTCATTCTCCGCTTTTTTTGTAACACACAAAAACACTCATATAGAGGGAATCTTAACGATTTTTATGGGAAACTCAAAGAAAACCCAGAAAGCCCATTATTTTTTGTCACCCCCTATGAAAATTCAATAGAGGAAGAAGATTCATACGTGTTGCATGCTAAATCTGAAGTAAATATTCAATTCACTCACAGTGAAATGAGTATAAACATTCTGAATTTTAATGAAGAAGTTGATATTATAAAAGAATTATGGAGAAAAATAGAATATATATTTACCCAAAAATATCCCTTTAAACCTGAAACTAAGCAACTACAAGCAAATCATAATATCACTTTAAAAGAAGAGCTTTTAAAAAAAGATATAGTTGATATTATTGAAAA
Organism: Fluviispira vulneris; assembly: GCF_014281055.1. Lineage (NCBI taxonomy): Bacteria > Pseudomonadati > Bdellovibrionota > Oligoflexia > Silvanigrellales > Silvanigrellaceae > Fluviispira > Fluviispira vulneris. The sequence continues at coordinate 19,486 of NZ_JACRSE010000007.1, forward strand.
TGCAAAAAATTATATGAATAGAGGTGACTGCTATCTCGCCAATCTCACTTCAACCAATGAGCTGACTGACAGCTCGCCTTTTAAAAGTATTCTGAATTTTTTACAGGCATGGTTTAAAATAAAATCCCGTTATGGGATTTATTATGTCGATGATAATGTAGGATTAGCTTGCTTTTCTCCTGAAAGATTTATTTATTCAAAGCAAAGAGTGATTGCAACAGAACCCATCAAAGGCACATTAAAGAGTCAAGCAGACAGTCCAACATATGAAGATGCACGCACGATTTGGGCTGATAAAAAAGAAATTTATGAGCACACTTTAGTTGTTGATCTCATGCGCAATGATCTGAATCTCGTCTGCAAAGCGGGCAGCGTAGAAGTCTATCGACCTTTTTATGCCAGAAAAGCAGGTCGCTTGGTTCAAATGCAAAGTTCTATCTTAGGTATCCTAAAAGAAAGCGAAACCCTTGGGAGTTGTTTAGAAGCAATGCTCCCTGCTGGCTCTATCAGTGGCACGCCAAAAAAACGTGTTTGTGAAATAATTTCAAAATTAGAAAATACTACAAGAGGATATTACACAGGAGTGTGTGGCGTACTTGAAAAGAATGGAGATTTTGATTCAACTATTCTAATTCGCAGTGTATATAAGGGCAAAAGAGGTGTTTATTGCGGTGTTGGCGCAGGGATCACAACTCTTTCCAATGCAGACAATGAATATGAAGAATTTCTTATTAAGTTAAATTCTTTTTTACATTCTATCGAAAGCTCTCTATGACATTTCTTTTTATAGATCACTATGATTCTTTTTCATACAATTTGACCAATTGGTTTGTCGCTAAAGGCATTGATTTAAAAATATTATCTTATAAAGACATTCATAACCTAACTGATTTAAGAGAATTTGAAGCTATAATATTTTCTCCTGGTCCAGGACATCCATGTGAATATATAGGATCCATTGAGTTGTACAAAAAAATTCCGGCAAATATCCCATTTTTAGGTGTCTGCTTAGGGCACCAAATTTTTTTATTGGCTGAAGGTGGAAAGATAGAGCAGATGAGCAGGATCCCAATTCATGGTCGCCAAGTCGAAATAATTGACCCTCTTAAATCCTTACATTTTAAAAAAAATTCCCCTAACGGAACTGTTGTTTTGTATAATTCTCTAGGCTGTAAGTCTTCTGATCCCGTTTTTACAAAAAATGTGGTATCGCTGGCGGAAGAGAACGGTTTTAGCTTAATGGCTGAACACAAACTTCATCGTCGTTTCGGAGTGCAATTCCACCCAGAAAGCTTTGCAAGCCCTGGTGGGGAAACTTTTTTAAATGCTTTTCTAGGGACTGTAAAATGTTAGGCCGCTTATATGCAATTTCATTTATACTCACGATTTTAATTTTATTATGGTATCAAAAAAACTATCTAGATAAGTCGAGTGAAATTTTTCAAGCCCAGCTCAACTCTGAAAACATAGTGTTGCCTACGAGCAGTGTGCATCAATTCCACACAAAATCCTTCGAAAATGGATATTTAAAATATTCTTTTTCAGGTGATAAAATTATATATTTTACTGACAATCATTTTGAGGCTTCAGGCAACTTAGTATATAGAACCTATGACTTGAAAGAAAATGAAACTGCTGTCATAAAAACTTCGAAAGCTACTGGGCAGATGGAAATAATAGAGGAAAAAGAAGGGCAAACTGCATTTTCAATGGGTGCAAATAGTCGTATAAAAAATGCTCAACTGCCAGAAGAAGTCATATTTGATTTTAAAAAAAATATTGGAAAGACACGCAATATATATATTGACATGATCAACGAAGAAATTCATTCCAATAGTGCTATAGAATCAAATGGTCCACAAGGATCATTGAAAGGAAAAGGATTTTCTTATTCGATTAAAAATGAGGAATTCAAAATAAATTCACAAGTTGATGGAAAAGTGATAATCCCAAATGGCAATAATAAATTGAATTAAGAAAGAACAAAATGTCATATTTTAATTTTTTAAAAACTTTATTTGTTGTATGTGTTTTAACTGCATTCAATGCCAAAGCTGATTTCAAAAATATCTTACCAGATAATTATGATTACGAAACCAATAAAATTGATAATAGTAAAGCAATCGAAAATAATACACCTGTTAGCGCTCCAAAAAACAAAGTAAAGCCGAAAAAAAGTGAGAGTGATTTAAGCAATGATTTTGCAAATCACAATCAAAATTCTCCTGTATATTTTGAAGGAAATAAGGCAGAAGGTTCAAGAAAAACAGGAATTTTGAATTTAATTGGTAATGTTGTTATCATGCAAGATGATTTGAAATTAACTTCTGACAAAGCACAAATAATAAGTTCACCAGGTACAACTTCGGGATCGGGATCAACTTCTATTCAAAAAGCAATTGCTACTGGCAATGTAAATATTTTTAAAAAATCTACAATAAATTCTCCAGAAATCAGAGCAAATGCCAATGAAATAGTTTTTCTCGTTCCCGAAAAAACTATGATTTTAAAAGGAAAGGCTAAAGTTTGGCGAAATAAAGAATTTGTCAATGCTGAAATAATTTCATTAAATTTAAAAACAGGGGATATCAGTTTAAAAGATCCTCATGGTACTATTGATCCAAAATCAACTAATAGCTTAAACAGTAAAGAAAACGGAAAAAAGAATAATTTATAAAGGTGTTTTTAATGCGCAACCAACTCAAATCGTCTCATTTAATCCGAAAGTTTGGCTCACGCACAGTTGTCGATGATGTGAGTTTCCATGTGAATAGTGGCGAAGTTGTCGGTTTGTTAGGACCGAATGGTGCAGGTAAAACCACCAGTTTTTATATGACAGTTGGTTTGTTAAAACCAAGTTCAGGTGATGTGCAAATCGATCAAGAAAATATCACTGAATTGCCAATTCATAAAAGAGCACGCCTTGGCATTGGTTATTTACCACAAAACTCCAGTGTTTTTCGTAAACTTACTGTTGAAGATAATTTAAAAGCTATCATGGAAGTTTGGGGAGTACCCAGAAAAAAACGATCCGCTCTTTTAGAAAAACTGATTGAGCAATTTGGCATCGGGCACATAAGAAAAAGCATGGGCTTAAGTCTATCAGGTGGCGAAAGAAGGCGTCTAGAAATAGCAAGAACTTTAGTTATTTCTCCTCGCTTTTTATTACTTGACGAACCATTTGCAGGAATTGACCCTGTTACTGTTGCAGAAATTCAAGATCTCATTAAAAAACTTGTGCATGAAGAAAATTTAGGAGTTCTGATAACAGATCACAATGTTCGAGAAACCTTGTCTTTATGTGATCGTGCTTATGTTTTAGCGGCTGGAAAAATTCTTGCTGAAGGATTACCAGAAGATGTCGCATCGAACGAAAAAGTAAGGCAAGTTTACTTAGGTGAAAATTTTACGTTTTAAATTAATTTTTAACCAAGAAAACCTCAACTTTGGTGACACCTTTCCGCATAATTCCAAGCTTTTTTGCTGCTGCAACACTTAAATCAATCACTCTTCCTGAGACATAAGGGCCTCTATCGTTAATAGTAACGACAACGAAACGGCCTGTTTTTACATCTTTTACCATTACCCGAGAGTGAAGAGGTAAAGTTTTACTAGCAGCAGTTAGTAAACCTGGATCATATATTTTTCCACTCGCTGTCGGCTTACCTGCAAAACCTTTCCCATAAAAAGAAGCAAATCCACTTTCAACAAATGTATGTTCAAAATTATTCTTTTCTTCTTTGCTTCCCCATTCCTTTTTAGTTGTAGTGCATGCACTTACTAAGAAATGTAAAACGATAAATAAAAAAATAATATTCAATAATCTCATTGTTATTCCCAAGTATTTTGCACCTAAAATAAATAATTTCACTATCTATTTCATAAGAGACTATAATCAACATTCTATTTCAAGCTAGCAAAAGAATAATCTACGAGAAAGAAGTAAAAAAGTTTTACAATTAATTTGACACAAAAAATAAAAAAAAATGAAATTACACTTCAATTAGAGTCACTTCAAATAATATTATTATAATTATTTTTTTTAAATATTTTGCGCACAAAAAATAGGCAAAATTATTTCTTATAGTCTCTTTTTTTTGCCTATTTTAGTTACATTTTTGACACATTCAACTTCATTTTAAATGTTTTTATTACATTTATACTATTTTTTCTAAATTTTTAGGCAAAAATCAGCCTCTTAAATAAGCTTTTCTTTTTAGTCGCCTTGTGGAGATCTGAATAAAGCAAAAAGTTCCCAAGAATTCTCATTTATTTTTTCTGGCAGAGAATTTATGAAATTTTTTAGCGTATTCCCTGTGGTTAAAACATCATCTATAAAAAGTATTTTTTTATAGTCACCACAGTTAAATTTTTTATTTCGCTTCAGACAAAACCAATTCATTTCTAATTTATTTATTTTTCTCTTTGCATTTACTCTCTCAATTTTATTTTGCACAGATGTTTTGTTAGTATGATTCAAAATATGCGGATAAAAAATAGAGATCTTTTGATACATTTTAACAGAATCAATTTTAAAACTACTTATAATTTCATGAAAAAAAATATTCGTATGCCAAGCTGAATTTACAATTCTATCTTTTCGGAGAGGTGATAAAACAATACATTCAATCTCATTCTGAATTATGTAATATTCTAAAAAATTTTTCGTCGATGTATAAAATAACTCATAGAAAATTCTCTGCGCATTATAATCATTATTGTCTTTTGCTAAAACCAAGATTTTTGAGAACTCGGGACAATACGGATAAAGACTCATGACTCGGGTAAATTCAGGAAGGTTTTCACAACTCACACACTGACTCAATCCACAGCGCAAACAAAATAAAAACTCACGCTTTTGTGCGCATTCAAAGCATGCAGGACAAATAATTTTATCTTGCTTCAGAATTTTTTCACGACAAAGATAACACCTAGAAAAATTGAACAGCAAAATTTATCCCCAATTTTTTTAGCAGTGATTTTTTAAGAACAATTATTTTTTCTTATACTTTTGTAGACTCGACGCAAGTGGCGATTTATCGCCATGATGATATGGGTGATTGGAGAGAATACAGCGAGCGCGATAAACTTGCTCCACCAAAACAGCGAGCGCCATTTCATGGGGAAAAGTCATGCGAGAAAGTGATATAAGGTCGATCTTTCCAATCGATTTTAGTTCTTCAGGTAAGCCATAAGCTCCACCTAAACAAAAAAGAATAATTTTTTCTCCTTTCACTTCGTACTGCTCAAGACCTTTTGCCAGCTCACTGCTACTCATAGTTTCACCATTTTCATCTAATGCGATGCATATAGGATTTTCTACAGAAAGTTTTTTAATTTCTTTTGTGTAAAAAGCTAAGACTTCATTGGGATTTAACTGTGAAGCTGGAAAAATATGTTGCACAGGCGTGAACTTAGAGATCCGAGAGAAAAACTCCTGTATGAAATCAAACAGGAGAGAGTTTTTGGGTATTTTCCATGGAGTTATAAAAATATACCGCATAGAGATTAAAGAGCTGCCTCTTGCGCTACATCTTCTTCACTGGCAGACATTGCTTTTGTCAAACCTAAAACCTCTTGATAAAGCTCTTGGCACTTCTCTTCACTGACAGGAAGCATGTGCGCCTTACTCCACAGTTGCTCTAATTGATACAGCTCACGGGTTGGCTCTTGAAAAATATGCACAAATAAAAAGCCGTAGTCGATTAAAACCCAAGTACTGTTTTCCATGCCATCCACTGTGACAGGCGCCATACCAAAGTTTTTCTTAAAAAAGTGGCGGACAGCTTCAGCTGCTGCATAGACTTGACGCGTATTGGAAGCGCTGACTATTGCAAAAAGCTCTGTGAATGCACCTTGGCTTCTTAAATCCATAACAACAGGGCGAACTGCTTTTTTCTCTTCAGCCGCAGCAATGGCTAACATTGCTATTTCTTCGTGACTAAAAACTCTGTCACCAATCGACATACTTGTACTATAATCTGACATCAAAACTCTCCAATGTTATTTTTGCCCAAGAACTTCTATAAGTTTATCAAGCATTTCAGTTATACCAATGCGATAGGCAGAGCTGATTTCAAGATAGGGCGTTTTCTTTAATTTTAAATAATTCCGAAAGCCATTTAAGGCCTCGGTGTTATTAAGGGATTCTTCGATTTCCTCATTTGCTAATGAGTCAACTTTTGAAACCACAGTAATTCTAGGACGATCTAATAAGGCTTTATCGTAAAGACGCAATTCTTCTAAAATACCGTCAAAGTCTGAAATCATGGCTTCAGCAGTTTCTTGACTACCATCAATTAGGTGGACAAGTACACGAGTTCTTTCAATATGACGTAAAAAATCGTGCCCCAAGCCTTTTCCTTGACTTGCTCCGGGAATAAGCCCAGGAACATCAGCCACAACAAAGGGATTAGACTCTTTGTGACTTACAACTCCCAGCGTAGGAACGAGAGTTGTAAACGGATAGTCAGCAACTTTTGGACGTGCTGCAGAAATCACAGTGATCAATGTGCTTTTTCCTGCATTAGGGCTGCCGATGATCCCAACATCTGCAATCATTTTTAGCTCAAGGCGCAATGATTTGCTTTCACCCACAATAGGAGCAATGGTTTTAGTCGGTGCTTGGTTACGAGCTGTAGTAAAAACAGTGTTCCCGATTCCTCCCTTACCACCTTTAGCAACAAGAAGTTTATGTCCCTCATAGAGAACTTCACCTATTATTTCTCCACTCTCAGAGTCATAGGCTACAGTACCACAAGGTACTTTTAAAATGAGATCATCACCACACCGGCCTTGACGATTGTTTGTTCCACCTTTTCCACCCGCTTCCGCTTCATGAAAACGTTGGTAGCGAAAGTCAAGAAGAGTAGACAAACCTTCGGTTGCATAGAGATAAACATCTCCTCCATTCCCGCCGTTTCCCCCATCAGGGCCCCCCGCTGGAACATATTTTTCTCGGCGAAAGTGTGACATACCGAGTCCACCATCTCCGGCTTTTACTTTAATCTCTGCTGTATCAATAAATTTCATAAAAAAAGCCACCATTAAAAATTGAATAATAAGTAAAAGCTGAGAATAAAAACAGGATATTTTACAAACCTGCTACCCCCATTTATATAAAAAAGCTAATAATAAAAATAACTTACTTATATTAAAGGAGGAGACAAACAAAAAGCCAAGATGCGCATAAAGACTATAAACGCACCTTGGCTTTTAGTAAAAAGATTGAAGCTACAAATTCAGAACTGTAACTCTTAAGCTTTTGCGTCCACTGGATAAACGCTAACGCATTGACGTTCACGAGTTACGTGCTCAAATTTAACTTCACCGTCAATTTTTGCAAATAAAGTAAAGTCTTTACCCATACCTACGTTTGTGCCTGGGTGAATTTTAGTTCCAACTTGGCGAATGATGATATTGCCAGCTCTTACAGTTTCACCACCGTAAGTTTTTACACCACGGTATTTTGGATTGCTATCGCGTCCGTTTTTGGTCGAACCACCGGCTTTTTTACTTGCCATTGTACGAGATCCTTATTTGGTATCCCATAATGATACATGGGAGATTTAATTTAAAAAAACACTCAAAAATTCAATAATTTCTTTATCTTAAACAACAAAGAAAGAATTAACCTTCAATGTGAGTGATGGACAAAGTTGTAAATGGTTGGCGGTGGCCGTGCATTTTCTTGGATTTGTTCTTACGAAGATATTTAAAAACAAGAACTTTGTCTTCGCGACCGTGAGCAACAATCTGAGCTGTTACTTTTGCACCGCTGATAGTTGGAGCTCCAACTTTTAACTCTCCAGCTTTATTGATCATTAAAACTTCAGAGAAAGGCAATGTTGTGCCTACATCTGCTTCAATATAGCTTGCTTTGATTTTATCGCCTTCAGCAACTTTGTACTGACGACCAAAGATATTAACGACTGCGTAATTTGTCTTACTGCTCACAATAGAATTCCTTATACGCTTTTTATGCTAACTTTTTGCTAACATATGGTTTTTAGGTAAGCGCTACCACGCCATAAATACGGCTCAACAAGAGTCGGAAGCTAGCTCATAGTGCAATTTTCCTGTTAGGTCAAGAAGTTTATTTTTTCTTAGGAAGATGCTTGCAATTTCTGAAACGCTCAGGTAGGGATTTGAGTCTCAGTGGAGAGATGTCCGAGTGGCTGAAGGAGCACGATTGGAAATCGTGTTTGCGCTAATACCGTAACGAGGGTTCGAATCCCTCTCTCTCCGCCATCCTATATGGCTGTTTATACAGTACCTTAGCAGAAATCGCCTGCGCACTTTTGTGCATCTAGAATTAAGTAAAACTACAACCTAAAAATCTCAATACTTACTTCTCAGTGGTATTCATAGAATCAATCCGGTACTTTGTCGGACAGTTATTTACTGAATTCTCTAATTACTTCTCGCATTGCTATTTATTTAAAAAGGGCGATGCATCAAAAAAGAGTTCAATTTTTTTAATCGATTGATTTAAAAAAGTCATAAGCACAGCGGCTCTAGATTTACCAGCTACGCTTGTTAAATCAAATGCAAGCATCACTTGATCATCATGACTAAACTTTGCTCTTACCTCTATTTCCTGTGCAAAATTGCAATAATCGGCTATCCACGGAGTTACATTTTCTTTACCATGTAACGCTTTGATTGGGCTTATAAACTCTACATCAGGATGTAATAATTTTTCAATTTCATTTATTTTTTTTTGAACAACAAATGAATAATAATTAAGTGCCATATCTAAATTCTTATTTATCATACTTATATCTCCATAAAATGATGCAAAAAATATCTCATTTCATATTAAATATTGCATTGCATATTAGGTAAGTCAAGATTTTTTCAGACACGGCCACAAACAGTTTAAATGAGTCTTTTGCCCTTATCTCCTACCGAATCATAGAAAAAGATTATTTTTTCAAACAAACCTTTCAAAACCTTTAAAAATGAATTAGTATGTGCCAATTATATAGTATAGTATACAATTTTTATTAATGTTATATATTTTGTATATTTTATTTTGAATTTTTTAAATATTTAATAGCTCTTTTATTATTCATAAATAATAAAAGAGCTGCAACACCTCATTTTAAGAGTGAATTATATGATGCTACTATTGTCAATTTCTCCCATAATTCTTTTAATATTTGTTTTATTTGTATTTAGATTATCATTAGCACTCTCTGGCGTTATTTCTTTAGTCTATACAATATTAATAAGTTCAATTTTTTGGTCTTTACCTAAAATTTATACTTTGAGCTCCCTGTTCAAAGGCGCATTTATCGCCTTGGATATTATTTTAATCATATTTGGCGCCATTTTCTTTTTAAAATACCTTACACAAGCTGGAACGATACAAGTTATTGAACAGCATCTTAAAGCATTGTCTCCAGATAGGAGAGTTCAGGCAATTCTTATAGCATGGCTCTTTGGTGCCTTTATTGAAGGTACAGCTGGTTTTGGAACTCCCGCCGCAATCGTAGCTCCATTTTTAGTGGCAATTGGATTTACGCCTGTTCTAGCAATAATAGTTGCATTAACTGCAAACAACGCTTCAGTTGCATTTGGTGCAATTGGAACGCCAGTACGAATTGGTTTTGAAGGATTAAAAACCACAGATGTTTCCTATTATGCAGCTTTTATAAATTTAATAACAGCCATGATAGTTCCATGTATGATATTATTTTTTGTTATTATGACGCATAATAAAGATCGCATGAAAAACTTTTTAGAATGCTTACCTTTTGCATTAATTGCAGGCATTAGTTTTCTTGTACCTTATTTCATTACATCATTATATGCACCAGAATTATCATCTATTTTAGGATCAACAGTCGGACTGTTCTTAATGACAGTCATTACTAAATTTAAAATTTTTATTCCTAAAAATATTTTTAGATTTTCAGATGAAATAATACTTAATAACAAACTTAACACGACTTCCATTTTTAATGGAATTTATCCATATATTATTTTATTATTGTTATTGCTAATTGGTAAGTTCTTTTTTCAAAACTCAAAAATATTCTCAGTGAATTTACCTGCTGGTTTGTCCTATTCACTTCAATTGTTTAATCCAGGCATAGTGTTTTTAATGACTATATTAATAACGCTATTTTTTAAACGTATAAATAGTCAACAAATTAAACTTTGCTTGAATGCATCTATTAAGCCATTATTTAAAACTGCAATTGCAATTTTTACTATTTGCTCTTTGGTTCAGATTATGATCATTACCGGTAAAGGAGTGACTCCCTTACCAGGTATGTTTGAAGAAATCGTTATTTTTTTGAAGTCAAATTATTTCCCGTATTTTTCAATTTTTATTGGTGCATTTGGAGCTTTTTTATCAGGAAGCGCAACCGTTTCGAATTTAGTGTTCGCACCCATTCAATCACAAATTGCTCAGCAAATCTTTTATTCCGAAGGGTGGATTCTTGCGTTCCAGTTGGTGGGCGCAGGTGCAGGCAATATGATTGCTTTGCAAAATATTTTAGCAGTTCAATCTACAGTAGAATCCTCAGGCAAAGAAGCTGAGATACTTTCAAAGCTTATTTTACCGTGCCTGATCTATATTGTAATCGCTACCGTTGTTGGAACAATTTTATCAAAGATAATGATATAAGAATCGACTTTGCAATATAAATAGGTATTCTAAATGAAATGATAATATTTTTAAAGGGGAAAAATATGAATCAATAAAAAAAACCGTTGTACTATTTTTTATTCACACTTTGTTTAGTCTGTTTTATTGTCTGTATTATTGACTCTATAAGAAATAATAATATCACTCTCATTTTATTCTTTACATCTTTTATTCTTATGGCAAATTTAAAAAAGATCGTAAAAATATAAATTTTTCATAACAAAAGATCTTCATAGAAAGCACCAAACTTCATACTTGGGTGACATATTTGTAATTCTAAAATCCATCTTTCTGCAGACGGAATAAAGTCGAGGTCAAATAAGCCTGCATTTGAATATTTTGAGTGCGAAAATTCAGATAGCCGATGACCTTTAACATATTCGGGTAATAGCAAATAGCCCATTTTTTCGACTTGCCAACGCGTGTATTCACATAATTTCTGCCCTGTTGCTTGAGTGTTTCGCCAATATTGTTGAACCTCAGCAAAGAGTTCTTTTATATCATTCTTAATCTGCAAAAATTGCTGTGCTTCTCCCATAACAAAAGTATTGCCACAGTCAGCTTCAATACCATCCCATACAGGGCCCACATCGATATAAAAAATATCATTCTCTTTTAAAGTAACATTTTCTCTGTAGGAATCATCGAAACTCAAAATAGTTGATTCACCAAAGCGGATATGGGTCTTATGCCAAAACTTTCGAACTCCACAATCTGCAAAATATTGATTTGCCATTTTTATGGCTTCAAATTCCGTCATTCCTGGATGAATTTGTTGTTTAATTGCTTCAATAGCTGCCCAAGTTTTATTACGAGATGTTGTGGTCATCGATAAAATAGCATTAGTGTTTATATTTTCAATTTCAAGTTGATTAATGGACATGACTTCGTACCTTTCAGAGAAAATTAAAGAAATATAAATTATACAGAACTCTGTTAGCATCTTTTAAGATTTTTAAACTGCACTAAATAACTGCACATAAAAATGTATTTAGAACTATAGAATCACTGACAGTTGTATAGTAATTTTTGTGCCTAAAATTTTGGCAATTCATACTAACTGCCTCAGAAGTTATATGAATTCTAGGTTCTACAGAGTAGCAGCCCATATAAACTTTGCCTTCAGGAGAGATAAATTTATCAATTCACATCTTTACCTCCTTTTTGTATCGCGAGCACAATCAACACAATACTTCCGGTGAAAAATCTTAAGTCTGATGGCGCTAGACCAAAAGACAAAGCTATTCCCTGAATTTGTTGATAGATAAGTGCGCCAATAAAAGGGGCTGCGAGTTGTTTTGTTATTGTTCTATTTCCTATGATTGCTTCTCCAATCATAAGGCTTGCTAGTCCATGAATTACTATACCAACACCAATACCTACATCCATGAAATTCTGCATTTGCACTATTAAACTGCCAGCAAGACCAAACAGAGAACCTGCAATGAATAATCCCAAGCTGGTATACTTGTTTATGCTGATCCCATTGTTCATAGCAAACTTAGGATTATTGCCAATAGTTCGAAACCGTAAACCAAAATCAGTTTGCAAAAACAAGGCAAAAGGCATAATGCAAAATACACAAACGATAATTAGCAATATAAGATCAATTTTTATGCCATTCATATCGAACAAAGCTATATTTGGTTTACCCATAATCCTGAGGTTAACACTATAAGCCATAGTACTGAGTATTATCCCTGCTAGAAGACTATTGACTTTAAGTCGCAAAGCTACTTGCGATGTCCCCAATGCCAGCAATCCTCCCGCCAACACACCACCAATAATAGAAAATATTTGTGGAATACCAGCAACAATTAGGCTTGCACAAACTGCACCTCCAAGTGGATAAGCCCCTTCCGCTGTCAAATCAGGGAAGTTGAGGAAACGGAATGGAATCATAATGCCAAAGGCAATCATTGCTAGTATTAAACCCTGCAATATCCCAGTATGAAAAAGCTCAGTTGCCATTTTCTCCTCCGGATATTAAGAGTTGATCTTCATACTGATGAAACATTGCAAGTAAATCATGCACTGCCAATGCCTTCTTTTGTTTCCCTTGAAAGTCCAGCGCTACTTTTCCTTGGTGAAGCATAATTAAGCGATTTCCATATTTAATAGCATCATCCATTTTATGCGTAATCATTATAGCAGTGAGTTCAAGATTCTTGGTTTGCTTGTGTGTATATTCCATAAGCAGAGTCTGCATTTTAGGATCAAGCGCCGAAGTATGTTCATCTAATAATAAAATTTGTCTTCCTGAATGAATCGCCATTAGGGTTGCAATCATTTGTCTTTGCCCACCAGATAACATTTTCAGTGGCTGATCTATATATTCCTCTAAGCCAATATCTAATTTTTTTAGCTTTTGAATAACTTTATTTCGAAACCTTCTATAAAATAATAATTTTGGTGAATTTATTTCATTTAGGGCAATATTCTCAAGCAGAGTCATTTCAGGAACTGTACCCAGGTTTACGTCTTGTACAACTTGGGCCACATCACCTTTTAGTTTTATCGTGCCAGAATCCGCTTTATATTCATTGCTAATTAACTTAAGCAACGTAGATTTACCACATCCATTGGCTCCAATTAGAATGCAGAAATCCCCTTTTTCTACTGATAGACTCACTTCATTAATCACAGGCCTAAAAAGGCCTTGAAATGACTTGGTCACTTTAGCAATTTGAATCATATGTCACTCAATAATTTCTATATTGGAAGGAAAGCTAAGACCTAGCTCTATTGCAAGCTTTTTATTAATCACACCATGATGTTCTTCAGCAGTTGGATAAAATGGATTTAAATCCCTGATATTTTGTCCTCGCATAATCTCTGCTGTGAGTTTCGCTGCATTTCTACCAACTGCAATATAATCAACTCCATAACTTGCAAGAGCCAATCCATCTTTCACAGCCTGTGCTTCTACGTTAAATACAGGAATATGAAATTTACGGGCTTCGGCGCTAATGACTGGTAATGTTGGTTGGATTGGTCCACTCGTACCTACATAGATAAAATCTACTTTGCTTTTAAATTCCTGCATTCTAATCTGGACATCACGAGCTTGTTCCACTGGTATTGCGATAACAGAAATATCAAACTCTGATGCACTTGCTTTCATCATTTGAACGAGTGCAATATCGTTCGCTTCTGAAGTTGCATACAATAGTCCAACTCTCCTTGCTTCTGGTAAAATTGATTTAGCAAATTTCAGAAAAGCTCTCAAATCTTGCATATCAGAACTCCCTGTAATATTTGCCTCAGCTTTATATTTCTCTTTAATCAATCCAGCTTCAACGGGATCTGTAATGACTGTATAAATTAAAGGAATATCATGAATCTTACCTTTGGCTGCCTGCGCAATTGGGGTGGTTAATACCAGCATGGCTTTTGGGTTTTTAGCTTTAAGGCTGATAAGCATTTGAGGGATCAAGCTTGGATCGAATCCAGCATCAGCAGTTTCGTAATGTACATTTTGATTTTCTATAAATCCTTCGACTCTCATCTGCTCTTTGAAACCAAGTATGGCAGCATCAAGTGAAGCATGTGAGCCATAATTAGCTATAGCTATAACTGGCAGCGCATTGTTTTTCTTATTATTATAAAGAATGAGTGCTATTATAAGAATAATAAAGACAGCAATAAAGTAGGGAGTTTTTTTCATATATTCTCCATGTCAACATTTAATTTTTTATAGATAAAGGTAATTAATATATATTTTAATGAAGGTCAGTTACTGATAAGTAACTATAATAATATTATAGGCCGAAAGGCCATAGTATAAAAAAAATAGGGGATATTTGAAATGAGGATTCTAAAACAATAGGTAACATTTTATAAACCAGAAATTAAAAATTGACAAAGTAACGCATACAAACGAATTAACGCCAGCAACACCATCGAGTTGTCAAATTTTTATTTACTAAGTTTACCATTGTTTGTTTTATCCTATTAAACTGCAATAAAGCTTTATTAAAAGGCTCAGTATTTTGAATATCCTAATATTGTTACTATGTCAAACGTATATCATTTTTTTAAAAGTTCGTAATGCTGGTTGCTATGTTTAAAGGAAAAAAATACTTTTTTGCTCATCTTTAAAAGGAAAAAAATTTAAGCTTTAGCACCAATTAAATTTATAATCTTAAATTATTTTTTTTTATTATAATCTAATAGAGATTTCATAGCTTTCATAGTTTCTCAAATGTTATACACACGCACTCGACAAGTATGGCTTTTCCCCATTGACTTAATCTGAAATAAGATGTACCACAAATGTAGGTTGAGGGATTAGCCCCTCGATAACCAATCCCATGGGATGGTTAGTATGCTTACAGAGCATACAAAGCAACCATGAGAGGTGGTTGTAGGCCCTTAGTGTTTTTCTAATGAACCCGCCAGAGTCGGAAGGCAGCAACGGTGTTTAGGATGACAGGTAAGACCAGCTTGCAGCCACCCCTCATGGTTGTTTTTTATTTTATTTGTGCATGTTAAAATTATGTACTTACCTTGAACTTTCTTGATTTTTGTTTTTCCTGAACACATACTATTTCTAATTGAAAGTTATCATTCTTGTTTTTTGCAAGGATTGATAATCTCTAATTATGTGATAAATCAATATTAACTCTTATTTTTAAATTTTTATTCGGTAACCCAACTATGCGCTTAGACAACAACTCCCAAAACCATATTACCCCTCAGCATGAGGAAAAAAATTATATTGTTTTGGCACGACGCACACGCCCCCAAAGTTTTTCAGAACTCGTGGGCCAAGAAGATGTCTCCAAAGCCATCGAAGGAATGCTTTCCAATAAAAAAGTTCCCCACGCTTTTCTTTTTACAGGCACAAGAGGAACAGGAAAAACCTCAAGTGCACGTATCTTGGCAAAATCACTCTGCTGCGAAAAAGGTCCAACACATTCTCCTTGCCAAACTTGTATCCATTGCACACAAATCACAGCTTGCGCCCACGATGACGTACTGGAAATTGATGGAGCCTCGAACACGGGCATTGACAATATCCGAGAATTACGTGAAGCAACCCGTTTTTATCCAAATTCAGCACGTTATAAAGTTTTTATAATTGATGAAGTTCATATGCTTAGCACAGGGGCATTCAATGCCTTACTGAAAACTCTTGAAGAGCCCCCCCCCCAAGTTGTATTTATTTTAGCCACAACAGAACTACACAAAGTTCCAATCACAGTGCGCTCTCGCTGCATGATTTTTTCCTTTAAAAAAATTGATCCAGAAGTGATCGCCGAGCATTTAAAAGGCATTTTGCATAAAGAAAATATTCAATTTGAAGATGATGCCCTGAAAATGATTGCACGCGAAGCAAAAGGTTCTCTGCGAGATTCTCTCAGTCTTCTCGAACAGATCATTGCAATTTGCGACCATACATTTATTTCAACTGAACAAACCAAAAAAGGACTTTGCTTACAGGGAGAAGAAATTGCTGAAAGAATATTCACAGCTATTTGTGCTCAAGAAACGGGCCAAGCAATTGAGCTCTTGCAGCAAGCAGATACCGCAAGCCTAGATATCGCAACGCTTATAGAAAATACAGCCCAGCTCTTCCGCAATAGCATGCTAATAAAGAGCCTAAATGATAAAGAAAGAACCATTCGTCTCACACAGCTCTTACCTAAAGAATATGATACATTAAAAATGACAGCAGATAAGCTGTCCATAGCAAGCTTAAGTGAAATATTCAGACTGCTTTCAAGCTCTGTAAAAGAAATTGCTCGCAGCAATGCAGGACTTGCGTGGGCAGAAATTATAGTCACAGATTGTATTGCCCGCGCAGAATGGCTTTCAGCAGCAGAAATCATGTCACTCATACGCAATGGAGGAGGACAGAACGTTCCTCTCCCATTACACAGTGCTGCACAAAAACCAATTATAATGAGTCCCGAAAAGCCGGTACCTAAAGAAGAAATGAAAGTAACAGGTCCTTCTCTACAAAACCAAAACCCTAGCAATGTAAAAGCAAATTCTATTGATTTAGAAGCATTTAAAAATCTCGTAATGCACGCTGAAAAAAGAAGCAAAACCTTAGCCACACGCTTGGGATTTGCAAAAATTGATATTTTTACTGCTAAAACAGTCCAATTTTCAGATTCACCAGAAAACTCAACCTACCTTTCTTTTAATGAATCTGATTTAATTCATTTTTGGGAAAGCATACGAGAAATTGGTTTCCAAGATGCTGAATTTAAAGGAACATTTACGCCTAAGGCACCTCAAATAAGAAAAATTCCACTGAAAGACCAACAATCCCTGCAAAACAATTTAAAAAGTCCATCCGAAAGACAAACCCATTCACTCAAGGCACCCAAAAATCAACAAAACGTAGCACTACATTTTCAAAAATATAATGAAAATATAAGTATAAATACAAAAACAGAAAGCAAACAGCTAACAAAAAAGGCTATATCTCTCTCAGAAATTAAAACCCATGAAAAAAGCCAAGATTTTCTACAAAGAGAGAGAGCTATTCTTGAAAAAGAACATATTCAACAACTTAAAAAACTTGCGACGGAGATTCAAATCACTTCACTCGAATAAATCTGTGCAATTTTTTAAAAAAAGAGCACAAAAGTCAATTCTGTTCTTGCACTCAGAAAAAAGATTTGGTTACATTTTTTACTGGTATATGACAGAGACAATCTCATTACCGATTTTTAAAAAGAAGTATATATAAGTTCCGCTAAATTAAGGTTTATTTCTGGAGGTTCTGATGGTTCTAAATGCTGACACTATTGATGAAAAATTACTTCATCAAGTAAATCAATCAATCGAAATGGCAAAATCTGACGACGAAGACGAAGATGATGATGACGATTTCTATGACGAAGACGATGAAGACGAAGATGATGAAGATGACTACGACGACGATGATGATGATGACTACGGCGATGATGATGATTATTATGACGATGATGATGATGAAGACGAAGATGATGATTATTATGATGATGAAGACGAAGATGATGATGATTTAGATGATGAAGATGACGACTATTACGATGACGATGATCTCGATGACGAAGACGACGATGATTTAGATGAAGATGAGGATGAGTGATTCTTAAATTCTTTAGCAAAGAATTTTTTAAGCATTGCTCATTCGCACAACGACTCGGCGTACTCTTCTTTTGCTGACCTCAACAACTTCCATTATCACATTATTAATTGTTAATTTATCACCAGATTTTGGAATTTGTCCAAAATGATGTAAAATAAGCCCAGCTAAAGTATCAAATTCTTGGTTATCGTTACCCTTAATTAGGTCTGCAACTTTTATATCAAAAAAATCACAGAAGTCATCGATATGAATTTTACATTCTACTAGAAATTGATTGGCTACTTGTGTGGGCCTAATTGCATCTTCTTCATTGTCAAATTCATCTCTTACTTCTCCAAATATTTCTTCAAAAATATCTTCCATTGTTACAATGCCGCTCGTGCCACCATATTCATCTAGCACAATAGCCATATGTTGTTTATGTCTTTTCATTTCTTGAAAAAGATGATCGACTGCTTTTGTTTCAGGTATAAACATCACTTCACGGCGAATTTCGGATACATTTGCATCGAGTCGCGATGCTTCATGCTGATGCTTTTTTAAGAAAAAAAGCGCATCTTTAGCATGAATTGTTCCAATAATATTGTCAATTTTGTCTTCATACACTGGAATACGAGAAAGCCCCGTTTCTTTAAATTTATCGATCACATCGACAATTTTCATAGATTGGGAAACTGCTGTTAAATCTATTCGATGAACCATAATCTCACGCACCACAGTGTCACCTAGCTCAAAAATACCAGATAACATATCATGCTTCTGTTCAGCTATGACACCTTCTTTTTCACCAACATTTATTAAAAATTCGAGTTCTTCTTCTGTAATTTGTGGATCATTTGATAATTTATTTTTACGTGAAAATAATGACCCGATATAATTGCTCACAAAAGTCATCAGTAAAGTAACAGGAAGTAACAAAAGATAAAATATTTTAAAAACTTTCAAAGCTGGAACGACTATCTTTACTGCATTGGCTTTAGCAAAAGTTTTTGGAATAATTTCTGCAAATAAAACAATAATTATTGTCATGACTGCAGTGACTACAAAAATAGACGATGAGCCAAAATGTTCACGGATAATATCATCGACAAAGACGGAAGCAAAAATATTTGCTAGATTGTTACCAATTAAAAGGGCAGCTAAAACTCGATTTGGAGTGTTTAACCACAGCTTTAAAATCTGGGATGATTTCTGCCCAGATTCATACATGTGCTTTGCTTTTAAGTTAGAAATACTTGTCGCAGCTGTTTCTGTCATAGAAAAAAATGCAGAAAGACTTAAACTGATAAATACAATCAAGAGACCAATCAACAATGATTCCAATTCGGGGTCTCCTTTTATTTTATAAGATCAGTATGACACCAATTTGCTTTTCCCATTGCTAAAATAACTTCCTTTTTTATAATTTTTTCCAAATGTGACATGACATTCCAAGCATGTTCATTCCTTTCATGATCAA
Source organism: Fluviispira vulneris (assembly GCF_014281055.1). Lineage (NCBI taxonomy): Bacteria > Pseudomonadati > Bdellovibrionota > Oligoflexia > Silvanigrellales > Silvanigrellaceae > Fluviispira > Fluviispira vulneris. The sequence goes on from NZ_JACRSE010000007.1 coordinate 38,698, forward strand.
ATCCCTTTAAATGAATAATACCATGAATTATCATTCTTTCTAACTCTTCAGAAAGAGTCATACGTGCACGTTTTGCCTGATTAAAGCAAACAGGCAGACAAATAAGAATATCGCCTAAATAGACAAAGCCTGAAACAGGATCAGAGTCTAAAGCTGGAAAGCTTAAGACATCTGTAGGGTAAAGCTTTCCCCTAAATTGTGAGTTTATCGATAACATTTCTTCACTATCACAAAAACGAATTGACACTTCTGTGGAAAAATCATTGAGAAGAGCAAGAATAAATTTTATTCTATGTTTGATTTCATTCATTTCCACAGATATTTTAACAAGATCTTTTTGCTCAATATACTTACCATCACGTGATTTTAATATTTTCTTAAATTTTTTTGTAGAAAAAATAATATTTGTAGAAAATTTGGGCTTTTTTAATTTATGCATTTTTTTCACTATCTAAAATTATGAACCAGAAAGTTGATCCTTGGATATCTTAGCATAAAAGCATCGAAAACCTTCATGAGCAAAACTCAAACAGGCTTCGGCATCGTCATATCCTGCAAAAAACTCTCCATTTACATCTCCAATCGGTAATTTTTCAGCAAGTATTTTTCCTGTTTTAGGGTCAAGCATAAAGACTTGCCCTTTATAAGAAGCTGCTAAAAGTGCTCCTGAACGGCTCAAAAAAAGGCTTGCAATGGGTGATGCATCTTTTAAAAGTTGAGTTGTCCATTTTTCCTTGCCAGAAGATGCATCCAAGCTGATTACCTTGCCTGAAGACGAACCAATTATGACATTATCAGCATAAAGTTTAGGTTGCGCGACAGATCCTACAGGATAACTCCAAATAGCAGCCCGAGAATCAAGAGAGAGATTTTGAGTCATACTCTCTGCATTCGAAACAATGACATTTCTTTTATAAAGGAGCGGTAAAGCAACGACAGCAGAAAAGCGATCTGGGCCAGCAGGCAACTGAGTCACAGCTCTTTGCTCATCATTTGCCGCAGGAATTCTCCATGACCAATAGATAGAACCTGATTTCGGATTTAAAAATAAAACCGTTCCAAGTTCAGTTCCTACGATCACTTCAGAAGATGTGACTAATAGAGAATTGCTGCTCATACGTAAAGTTGAGTCTGGAGCGAGACGAGTCGCCCATGCTAACTTTCCAGTTTGCCAATCAATCGCTTGTAAATATTCTGAAGCGGAAAATGAATAAACAAAACCATTTTTTACAACAGGTGTTCCCACCGATTCTGAGGAATAAGGGAAAACCCATTTCATACCTTGAGGTAAAGAAAGTGTATTATTAAGTCGAGCACTCGTTACCTTCCCATCTTCTGTATAAACAGGCTTGGGTCTAAACTCGGACATTATTTTTCTCGCATAAGTTCCCCAAAAATAAATATTGTCTTTACCAAGTTTTGGTAAATATGCATTGTTAGGATCTGCTTCGACTTTAATAAGAAAACCCTTAGCAGTGCCAAATAGCCAGGCATTGTCATAAAAAACAGGGGTCGTTGAAAGCGAACCAGGAATGGGAAAACTTGCTAAATAATGTCCATTTTTATTTAAATCAAAACAATTTAAGGTATTAGTTTCTGGTGAAGCACCACATACTGGACGTGGAATAAGTGGAACAGTTTTATTTACAATTCCTGAAAAAGATTGATTTGTTTTTTTTCTTAATTCCAATTGGTTCTCTAACGAAAAAGAATTACTAGGTGTTAACCCACCAAATTGAGAAAAAGTTCTTTTATTTGGCATAACAACTGTTGGTAAAACCGATTGAGAGTTCCATTGTCCTGGTGGATAAGCTCCGATCACTTCGAAAATTTCTGGACGAGATTTTACAATCTTGACTTCAGGAAGTTGAATTGCATTTGCATTCACGCCCCAAAATACACCTAGGTAACAAATATTAAAAAATTTCATTAAAATATCCTACTACAATTTGGTTAAATATCTAAATAATTCAACCAAATTCTTGCTTGCTGTTGTATCTGAGATGCTTGAGTAGACATTTCTGGAGGAGTTTTTTCACTGCTAGTTGATATAATTTGACTAAATACTTTTTGAGCTTCTTGCTTATTTCCAGATAAAAATAAGATTTGTCCTTGTAAAAAACGTGCCTGATTGGGCATAGGGTTTGCAGGAATGTCTTCAACTAATTTTAATTCTTCGAGCGCTTTTGTATTATTCTGTTCAGCTGCATAAATAGTCGCCAAGGCAGTGCGCACTCGTATTTCAACTAAAGGGTATTTATTTAAATTATTTTCAATTGGTTCAAGCACTTCTTTTGCTTTATTATTTTGTCCTTTAGCAATAAAATAACTAGCAGCGCGCACAGCAGCTTGCCATCCACTGGGTTCGGTTGGATGATCTTTTGCAAACTGTGCAAATAAATTCATACTATTTGTGTTATCTGGCATTTGATCTTTTGGTAAATTTTCCTTTGCAGCATTAGCAAGTTTCTGAAAAGCCATATTTTCTTGATTATAAATAGAATCAATTGAGGCGAATTCTGCAGCGAGCTTACTTTCTCTATTTTTTACTATATTATTATAAACTAAAAAAGTAATACCAACTATAAATACTAATAAAATAGAACCTATTAAAGTCCATTTTCTTCTTTGCGCAACTCGAATGGCACGATAAGAAGTCTCTTCAAAAAGACTATTTGCTGAACTTCTTTTAGGATTGATTATTTCTGTTTTAGAAGGTTCATTATTCTGAAATGTATTGCGTAATAGACGAATCACGTTCGGCTCCCTAAATCAGACAAAATTAGAAATCAGTTTGGAGAGATCCCTCACAAACATTATCTTATCTCAAATCACTAACACAGATAAAAGAAATTGTAAGCATCAGCTTAAAGCAATGCTTTCTCCCTTTTTTGCCGCGCTGGCGACAAAAGAATAGCACATACCTCACATTTCGACATCCCGTGAAAGATCGGATACGTTATAATAGCTTTAATAAAACATACAAGACTCGCAATAAGAGAGCTTGGCTGGCCATGGAGGGTCTGCATCGTGCTGGTATTGACTCGGAAGGTTGGAGACGTCATAGCCATAGGAGATAATATAAAAATTATCGTTATGGCCATTAAAGGAAAACAAGTTCGCTTGGGTATTGAAGCGGACAGATCGACTGTTGTACATAGAGAAGAGGTTTATCAAAAAATCAAGCAAGAGACCAATGCTGCTGCGCAAAACACTGTCAATTCGACAAGTGTTGCAAAAGAGTTGCTAAAAAGCTCTCCTGAAAATGAATTAAAGTCAAAACCTGAAAAAAAAGGCGTCAGAATCATCAAGAGGGCTGCAGATAAAGATAAGAATAAATAGGAATTAAACAGATGTGAGAGAGCCTTGAATAATTGAGACATCAGCTCCCATTTGATTTAGTTTTTCAACGATATTATCGTATTTTCTTTGTATCTCTTGGATATTTGACAATAAAGTCGTTCCACTTCCCACAAGTCCAGCAATGACGAGACACATTCCAGCACGTATGTCTGTCGGCATTCTAAAATTGCCTCCTTTTAATGGAGTCGGGCCATGAATAATAGCAGAATGCGTGTGATTTTTATGTTTAAATCGACAAGGAGCTTCTCCTAAACAAGTCGAAAAAAGATTGATATTTGCGCCCATACTATTTAGAAAATGACTGTACCCTAAGCGATCTTCAAAGATTGTTTCGTGTAAAATACTTATGCCATCTGCTTGCGTAAATAAAACCATAAATGGTTGTTGCCAATCCGTCATAAACCCAGGATGCACTTCAACTTCTATATGGCTCTGTTTAAGCCTTCTGCCTTTCGGACTGGAAACAAAAATCCCTTCCGAATTCACTCTAAATTCTGCACCCATCCGTTGAATATAGTTTAAAAAACTGTAGAGCGGATCGTGGGGAATTTTTTCCAATAAAACGTTTCCGCCCGTAGCCAAAGCGGCACAGGCAAAACTCACTGCTTGATTGCGATCTGGCATAATACGCAATTCACAGCCTTTTAGTTTATCGACCCCTTGAATAATATAAGTTCTATTTGCATTCATCGTAATGTCTGCACCCATCTTTTGCAGCATTTTTACGAGTTCGATTACCTCAGGCTCAATGGCCGCATTCTCTATGACTGTTCTACCTTTTGCGAGAGTCGCAGCAATAATTAAATTTTCAGTTGTCATTACACTCGGAAAAGGCAAGACGATGTGAGCGCCGCGCAAACCTTTTTCATCCACAGAGATATGATAAAGATTGTCGTCTAACTCAACTTGAGCACCCATTTCAATCAGTCCATTGATGTGAAAATCAACAGGTCTTTTGCCGATTTTATCTCCACCTAACGCAGCATAAATATAAGCTTTACCAAAGCGATGAAGAAGTGGTCCAACAGCTAAAATAGAAATTCGATTTTTTTGGCATATTTCCCTAGATATTTTATTTTTCATGACTTCATTTGCACATAGTCGGATGGTGTGTTCATCGAGATATTCAACTCTCCCACCTAAATATGCGAATAATTCTTCTGCAATTTTACGTTCGTTCACTGCTGGTGCATTTTTAATAAGAATATGTTCATTCGTTAGAAGAGCAGCGATAATACATTTAGTGACTTGATTGCTACTTCCTGCGATAGAAACCTTTCCACCAGAAAGTTTTCTTCCGCCATTAATTCTAATAAGCTGTTCAACAGACATACCGCTTCCTTCACCTTTTCCGTTTTGCAAATTTTTTTGATTTTTTTGCAAATTTAAATTTCCCCGCATGACTGGGACCGTTTCTTCATAATGCAGCAGTCTAAAAATTACTATCGCCAGCTCTGAGAAAAACATTATATTTTAGGTTGATATATATGTTGAATTTTTTATTTAAAAATATGGAATTATTTGCAGATAGAATCGGAAGATAAAAATGGTGGGTGCTTAGGGACTCGAACCCCAGACCCTCGCCTTGTAAGGGCGACGCTCTAACCAACTGAGCTAAGCACCCGAACTTGATAAACCACTTAGCTCTAAGAACTAAGACTCACTGACACGGAAACCATTTGAAAATGGTGGGTGCTTAGGGACTCGAACCCCAGACCCTCGCCTTGTAAGGGCGACGCTCTAACCAACTGAGCTAAGCACCCGTGCAGAACATTCAAGTTAGGACTTCTTCAGTATGCGACCTATCAAGCAATGTCAACAGCCTTTCTTGATTTTTTTTGAACCCATCAATATTAAAGCCAAAAAATTCTTTCAAGCGCAGATCTCGTAGAAATGGATTGGCTATTTTAGAGATCTCTTTATAAAGAGCAATCCCCGTTTTATCGATCAGCAGGAGAGGAAAAGCAGGCACAGGCCAATCCGTACCAAACAAAAGACGTTCTTTCAGCACACTTTTTTGTGCCAAACGAAACAAGCGGATGGCTGAGCGCACCCGCGATGGGTTAAAAAGCCCAGATGTGTCTAAATAGAAGTTTTCATATTTTCTTGCGAATTCCTCAGCGAGTTCAATTTGCGAAGGCGTTCCAGCATGTGCTGCTATCACGGTCACACCCATATCAAGTGCTGTTTTCAATTTTTTGAGATGATTGAATTTTAACCAACCCGATACAGGTTCGGCAAAAGTAAATTCCCGATCAACATGTGAAAGCAAGGGAATTTTTGCTTCACGTAAGGCATCGTAAAAGGCTAGACATTTTTTATTTTCGGGATCGATACCCATGGCAGAGGGAAGCCACTTTAGCAAAAACACATTATTTTCGATACATTTTTCCAATTCATTGAAGAAATCCTTTCGATAAGGATGAATAGATGCGCCCAATAGAAAAGATTCTTTGAATTTTTGTGCGGCAAAAAAACCCCAGCTATTTGGTACATAAAGCTGACTTAATTCAAGGTTTTGTTCACCATTTTCCAAATAAACAGAATCAAAGCAAAGTACCACAGCTTTGCTAATACAGTCTGAATTTTTGATAAGATCCGAAATTCTCTTAATCCATATTAAATCAATATCCGTTAGCATTTGTTCATTAGATATTTTTTGCGCATATTTTAAATAACGAAATGTAGGCCTTTTTTCAAAAGATTTCCCTAGAATAATTCCTGATTGAGCACATCCAGACCCAGCTAAATGAACGTGAAAATCTATCAACATAAAAGTTCCTATTTATGAATGAGTGTGCGCATTAGGATTGCGCACAAAAAAGCTGAATAAAAAATAATAAGTTAACATTAAAAGAACACCTTCCCATCCTTCAAAATTAATAATGGGATGAGATACAACAAGAGCGAGAGCAAAACCCAAGCTACTCAACAACCAACAAGCAACTAATACCCATCTACAAACAAAAAAAGCACGCCAAGAGACAAGATAGATGGAGGGTGCTTTTGTGATTCTTAATTTCAAACGAATCTCTGAAAGTCGGGAACCCCAAAAACGAAAATAAAGAGAAATTATACAGATTTTACTTAGACCCAAAGAAAGAATTTTTTTAAATTCAGGTGCATTATATGAGATAATAGTATAAACAATTATAAAAAGAAATAGAATAATAAATGATGGAATTTTTTTACTCTCGAAATGATAACATATATGCAAAGTTATTCTTGATAATAAAATATTATAAATAAAAAGATAAAGAGAGGTAAAAAATAAAACAATAAACATATCAGCACTTGAAAAACTTTTAGAAATAAAAATTTTCAAAGCCCAGCTCTCTGATATACTTAAAAGCAAAAGAAACGACAATGAAAAAGTGAGAATAAATATAAAGATGATTCTTTTTTTCAAAAGATGATGTTTTCTCTTATAATAGTCCTTACTCAATTCTCGAATTCTGTTTTCCATTGCGCAAAGTCCTTCTCAATGGCTTCGATATATTTCTGGCCTTTAGCAAGAATCTCAACTATTTTATCAAAAGATCCGGTTTTATTGGGTTCATTAAATCTATCATCTTGAGCGATTTTATAGTCAGGCTCCATTGCCTCCTGCAATGAGATTTTCGTTTCATCGAGATTCTTTTTAAAACTCACAGAATAATCTTGAAAGTAACTTTTGATTTTATTGTTTTCTTGCAAGAAATTTTGTGTAGAAAAAACAATTAAAGAATTATCTGCATGAACCATATCATTGATAAATAATTCAAATGCATGTAATTCAAAATTTATTCCCGATCGTAAGCGAAACAAGGTATCTTCTAAGCATAAAACAATCACGCTTTTTTTCGGTAAAATATTATTTACAAATTGAACTCTATCAGCTTTTTTTAAATCTTCTTTTATAAAATAGGAATGATACATTAATTTAATATCACTCCAGAAAAAAAGCTTTATAGAAGAATTTAAAAAAACCATTTCATAAGCAATTAAAAAACTAAAGTAACTATTTAAGTATTCATTGCTTCTAAAGGTTCTTTTATGTGTCAAATTTTTTTTATTTTCTTCATAATTTTCTCTATAACTTTCAACTGAAGTACACTTAAGCATAAAAGCGATCGCAACTTGCACTGTTTCATACGCGCTATTTACTTTTTGCCATGCTAAAGATTTTGTATCTACCATCCCTTTTTTTAAGGGCCAATGTGATTCGATCTTCTTCAAGTAATTTATTGAAATATTTGCTCTATACTTCTTATTTAAGCGAGTGCAAAGGCAATCATATTGATAAGGTGACTCTTTTTTTTGCAAATTAAACTGAAGCTGAAAGCCTTCACATTTATTTTGCAGAGCCCCCTCATTCTGACAAGGAGCCTGTGAAATGAGATCTTCGATAAAATTATCATTAATTGAAGTTCCAGCTTTTTTGACTTTTTTTATCAATTCATTAATGTTATAAACAAGTCCTTTTAATATTTGCTCTCTCGAACTTGTATTTATCATTTAACAACTCTTTCACTCAAAAATTTTCAAACCACTAAAATTGAAGCATTTGCAACTAAACTTCTCATTACACAAAAACAACTTAAACTGACGAGAGTTTGACGATCTAGAAATAAAGCTAAATAACTCTTAAACTATATAATCAATTAAGCATTTATATGGAGTGCAGAACATGCCAGAGCGCTATCATCCTCTTTTCAAATCAATTGCACTTCTCACTATTCAAGTCATGAGTTTATCCTATTCCGGCCCTATTTTCTCTCTTGAAGGCTTTGAACAAGACGTTCAATCGATAGAAGTTCCAAGTTCAAATATTCTTTTAAACGAGGAAACTTTAAGCTCCCATACCATTCAAATTCCAAAAGCATTGATAAGCTTAGGCAATGAACCTTCTGCCTATGCCCTTATTGTGGAAAAACTTCAACACAGACTTACAGTTTACAAATCCAATTCAAGCGGTGATTATGAACTGATTAAGACATATCGAGCTATTACAGGCAAAAAGCAAGGAGATAAAAAATACACGGGTGATAAACGCACACCTGAAGGAATTTACTTTATCACAGGGAGAATAGATGGAAACAAACTCCCACCCAAATACGGACCTGGTGCATTTGTTTTAGACTATCCCAACATTTTTGACCAAAGATTAAGCAAAACAGGCTACGGCATTTGGATCCATGGCGTCGAAAACGACGCAAGAACTGACAATCCTTTCGATACGGATGGGTGCATAGCTCTGAAAAATCAAGACTGGCTCGAGCTGGAAAAATATATTTTTCCTCTTGAAACTCCAGTCATAATCACTAAAGAAATGAGTTTAGCAATTTCTAAGCAAGATCTAGATGAAGAAAAAGAAAAGATCATGAAATTTGTTGAAAGTTGGAAATCATCTTGGAAAAATTCAGATATTAATAAATATGATCAATTCTATTCTGACTCTTTTAGCTCACAAGGTAAGAATAAAAAGAAATGGCTCGATATGAAAAAGAATTTGAGTTCTATTCGTAATGGCAATATTAATATTGAAATTAGCGAACCTAAAATTCTTGCATTTGAAAATCAAGTTTTAGTATCTTTTTATCAAAAATATCAAGCGCAAGGTAAAGAAGATTATGGTAGAAAATTTTTATATTTACAGCTCGAGAATTCAAATTATAAAATCGTTTCAGAAAAATGGTTCAATGAACCAGCAAAAAATGAACATATAAATGCTTTAGTTAGGCAAAAAAATGAATTCAATACAAAACAATAGTAAAAAGCAATCCAGAAAATTTAACATTATTTATTTTACTGACTCAAACAAAACACATCATCTTAAATTTAATTTAACATTTATAAAAATTATTATTACTTTTTTTATATTATTAAATATCACATCTTTTGTCCTAATTTATATTAGCTATTCCATGATAAAAAATAGCACCAACCAAGAGAAATACATTGTAAATTTTAAAAAAGATATTTTGAATTATTATTTTGAAAAAACTTATCTAAAAGACGAGAGAAAAAAAGAACACGAAAATATTGCTGCCATGGTCGAAAATGAAATAAAAAAAGAAGATATAACGACCAGCCCTCCCATAGTAAAGAATGAAGTTAAAATAGAAGACACAAATTTAAAAACGAATCAGACTGTAGAAAGCACCAATCCAAATGTTCCAACAACTCCTCCATTAAGTAATATTGCTCAAGGAAATGCTAAACCCCAAAATCCAAGTGAGGCTATTCCACCCCCTGCACCTTTAAATGAAAAAAAAGCAATTATAATTGAAGATAGCGGAATTAAAATTGAAAATCCCAAATTCATCCAAACAGACAACTCTGCTAAAATAACTTTTTCACTATTAAATACGGGAACTGTGAAAACAATTTCTGGGAATATATGTTTAGTTATAATGGGAACATCCCCCAAAGGAGAAAATAAAATATACAAAATTCCAAATCATCTCGAACTCAGTACAGAACAAGTACCTTTTACCTGTGGCCCAGGAAATTTAGTCAAATTTAGTCGTCTAAGGCCATCTGAATTCAATATTAATATTGACAAAAATGATTTTATCATTAAAAAAATAAACGTTTATTTTTCAAATAGGAATAAAGCAGGTGTCGTTTTGAATAGCTTTTAAAGCTAATCTTACAAAATTTTGACACAATGTTATTTTTGCAGCCTTAAAGCCGATAAATGCTCATCTCGGCATTGAGGCTAAAATGTTCATCCTTTATTTATTGCATCAAAATAAATATATTAATTGCTTTAACAAAATTACAATTATCATATGCACTTTTAATATTCTAGTGAGTTGTGGTTCGCAAGTAAATTCCTTTTTTCTTAATGAAGATGAAAAAGAGAATCAAGCAATTGTTTATGCAGAAGGTTGGGGAAATCAGTATAAATATCCATTAGTCATTCTTTTAAACAATGAAATAGAGAAAGAAAATGTTAATATTAGTAAACAAATTCAAAATGCAATGGACACATGGAACAACGCAATTGGCAAGAAAATATTAACTCTTAAATTGGTTAATAAAATACCATCAGAAAATAATTTTATAAGTTTATATTCACCTTTGAATTATAAAAATAGCATTATCTATTTTGATAAAAAAAATGAGAAAAACGATGGATGGCATGAGAGAACGGGAAAGGATCGAAATATTCTAGCTAGTACAATTTTTAGATCAGAAAGAAATATTATTATAAATGCTGCAATTCGTTTTAATCACGATAACTATCTATTCGGTAACACAAAAACAGATCATGGTAATGGAAAACAGATATTGGTAGATATGGAAAGCATAGCTTTACATGAATTTGGACATGTATTGGGATTAGGTCATATGTTAAGTGAAAGCAGCAGTGTAATGTACCCATTTATAAACACAGGCCGTGACTCTATCGATAGTCCCAGTACGGTGCGTTGCCTATCTAAAAATGATATAAACAGAATCCGCAAAATTTATAAAGGAGGAAAAGAAGCAAGATTTTCTTGCCTCCAGAAATAAATTAAACTTTTTTAGTAAGAAGCCAAGCATGATGGATTCTCTCGTTGCGAAAATCTTTTGGGATAGTTTTTTTAGTTAAATCTTCAATTATAAAGCGATCTTCAAATAAATCTTTTGCAAATTTAAATGAACGCAAATTACAAGAAAATAAAATACTTCCACATGATGTTAATAATTTTTCACATTGATTTAATAAGAAAATATAGTCTTTTTGCACATCAAAACTTTCATGCATTTTCTTAGAATTCGAAAAAGAGGGGGGATCTAAAAAAATGAAATCATACTTTTTTGCCCGATAAGAAACAGTGGGAAGCCAAGTCATAATATCTGCGCGAATAAATTCATGCTTTTCAAGAGGAATTTTATTAATTTTAAAATTTTCTTCTGCCCATTTTAAATAAGTATTACTCATATCTACAGTTGTAATTCTCTCTGCTCTTCCATAAGCGGCTGCAACGCTTACAGAACCTGTATAAGCAAATAAATTTAAAATATTTTTTCCTTCAACACTTTTTTTAATAATTTGTCTTGTTTTTCTATGATCTAAAAAAAGTCCACTGTCTAAATAATCAGACAGATTGACTTTGAACTTCATATCACCTTCAGAAACAATTTTTGTTACATCCTTTTCATCCTGTCTCTCATACTGAAATAATCCCTTTTGTCTTTTTCTAAGCTTTAAAAAGAGTTTACTGTCATCAATTGCAAATAAATTTTTAATCGATAAAATAACTTCTTCAAGTTGTTCTTTATCTGCTTGCATATACTCTTCAGTATAACGCAAAGAGGCTTTTCCTCTTTCATATTCATACACAATAATAGAACCATCATAATAATCGATTGAATATGAATATTCAGGAATATCTCTATCATAAATACGAAATGCTGTTACATTTTCACGTTTTGCCCATTTTTTATGAAAATTAAAATTTTTTTCGAGACGATTTTTAAACATTGAATCCATTTATTTTTCCTACGGGAAGCAAACTAAAAAAGAACAAGCTCACCTTCTTCAACAACAACTTGAAGTTTATCAGGAGCAACGGGTTCGTAAGTATCATTGAGTTCAAGGCAAAATTCAACAAATATCGCTTCAATTTTTTCAATCTTAAAAGGAATCACAAGAACTGGAGACGAGCTTTTATAATCTAAAATATGATTCGCATCAGATAAAACAGTTGGCACACTGATTTCAAAACTCATACTTTTCTTCTTTAAAAACTGCTGCTTTGCTCTTCCCATGACTTGGTTACAGAGCTCTCCACACATATCACTTAATGCCGCATCATCAACATGGCTTGCATCCATATCTGCACCCAGAATCTTTAAAAGACAGCGAGTTAAAATATCTCTTGTCACATTGATCGAAAGCGATCCCTTGACCTGTGGACTAGAAAGGCCAATAACAGCGCTGACTTCACTTAAACTTTTGTTTCCCGACTTCAAAAATGGCTTAGATGCTTCAACGGAAATTCCAGAGACGGATTCAAAAATATGAATCGTTGACTCCAAAAATATTTTCAAAATATCAGGTTCAAAAGCACCATGATCTCCTCTAATTGGATTCATTATGTATTTTATTTTATCTGATAATAGTTTATATCTGTAAGGTTTAACAAAGATAAAATTAACACCAAGAGAACTGTATTTTGTTAAAGCATCTTTATTGGGAGAAGATGTAGTCACGATGATTTGTGAATTTGAAAAATCAGGGTTTTTAAGGATTAAATTAATTATTTCTGAACTTGGCATTTCCTTATAATTAAGATCAATAATGGATAAATCAAATTTATTTTCAGTCATTATTTTCTCTAATGGCTCAGCATGATCCCAAAAAAAAGGATCATGCCCGTCCGCACGCAAAAAGTGTTCTAAATTCTCTATTGACTTTTTTGATGATTCTGCAATAAATAATTTAGCCATATCTTTTTCCAGAAAGTATATATACAGACAAAAATGGGTTGCCTCCATAAAATTAAACTTACTTTTCATCTATTTTCGGCAGAGCATATTCTTCAAAAAGAGCCCAACATCTTAAATCTTTGCTATAAAATGCCAACATAATTCCAACTTCGGACCAATATTTATAGCGAGCATTCCAATAAGTGTAATATCTTAAATATAAATTTGAGGTTTTTCCATTAACCAAGGAATCTGGTGTTGGCAGAAAATCATCAATATAGTAGCATTCTCCAGCTTGTTCCAATCTCAAAAAGGGTAAAGTAACCGGTTGGGGAGGAGGACCTCTGACAACAACAGGAGCGGTATTACAAGCATTTAAGAGTAAAAGTACGATGATATTTATTATCAACGTATTTAAGTTAAAATTAATTTTGATTTTCCGATTCCAAATTGGCATTTATAACCCTCTCTATCTCTGTCAAATATCGGAAAGGATTAATAAGCGCTTAATTTTGTGAGAGATACTGCATGCCAATTCTCTGACGAGTCTTCCTGAAGAAAGGTAAAAATGTCTCAATTTTATATTTTGCCAAACAAAACAAAACGCGTCTATTTAAGTGAAAATTTTGATCCACTCAATAAAAATGATGTAAAAGAAGTTATTGCTAAACTGAATGCAGATATTCCAAATAGTTTTAAAAGTGCAGGTGACTGGTATGGGCTTTTTCATGAAGCTTCTTGTGCAATTTCCGAAGCTCAAACGATTTTAGAACTTGATCTCTATTTTGATACTAAAAATACAGAAGCAGAAGCAAAGTTAAATGATTTTGAAGAAAATATTCTTTCACCGCTCTTGATTGCGCGTAGTGATTTAATGGATATTTATATGTCATCTCCATGGCGAAATGCAATGCACACATATGACAATGGAAGAATTTTTACCGATTTTAAAATTCGTAGAAAATTTACAAATCAAAAAATATCTTTGTTACAAATCGAAGAAAATCAGCATATTCGTGAATATAAAAAATTTGTAAACGCCGCCAAAACAAAATTTGATGATAGAATTCTTCCTATTTCTGTTGTTGTTGGAAAACTCAATGACAATGATCCCAAAATTCGAAAATCTGCATTTTTTTCTTATTGGAATTTTGTAAAAGACAATGAAAATTTTTATCAAGATAATTTCTCTGCACTTTTAGAAAATAGAACCAAGCAAGCTCAATCCGTACAGGCAAAAAATTATATTGAAGTTGCATTTTCTGAGTTAGGTCGAATTGATTATGGTGAAAAAGAATGTAAAGAATTGAGAGATTCTATTCACAGAGCATCTTTACCGCTCATTGAAAAATTAGCTTTTGGACAAAAAGAATCATTACAAACAAACTCAATAAAACCTTGGGATATCTCTATTTATCCAAAACTAATGCCCGAAAAAAAACCAGTCAATGGTGACTTAGAAAAACTTGTTTTGAGTATGCAAAATATTACATCCAAAATTCATCCAAGCTTTGGCAAACTCTTTCATGAAATGAAAGCTAATAATTTAATAGATATCTCGCCAAGAGCAAACAAAGCAGCAGGCGCCTTTTGTGTTACCTTTCAAGAGAGCAAAGTTCCATTTATATTTGCAAATTTTAGCGGTCACTTTCGAGATGCAATTACTTTTGTGCATGAATTTGGTCATGCCTTACATGGTTATGCTGTTTCAAATATAAATAATATTCTTTTGCGTCACCCAGGTTTTGAGTTCTGTGAAGTTGCCAGTATTGGCCTAGAACTATTAGCCAGCCCATTTTTTACTGCTTGGTGGAACAATAAAAGTGACGCAAAGAAAGCTCTCGCTTTTCAGTTATTTCATATGCTGCATTTCTGGCCTTTTATGGCTATGATGGATGAATGGCAGCATGTTATTTATTCTGGCAAAGAAACAGGAGATGCAAAACAACGTAACAAAGCTTGGCAGAATATCTCAAAAAAATATCGCCCCCAAGTGGATTGGAGTGGTTGTGAAGAATTTGAAGAGTTGGGCTGGATGAGTCGACCACATATTTTTACATCACCTTTTTATTATATAGACTATGGAATTGCGCAAGTTGGTGCACTCCAGTTGTGGAAACAAAGTCGAGAAAATTATCAACAGGCAGTGCATAATTATATTTCAGGCCTCAGCTTAGGGGCTCAATGCTCATTGCAAGATTTATTCACTGCTACGGGCCTGAGTTTTGATTTCAGTGAAAAAATGATAAAAGATTTATGCAGTGAAATTGAAAAAGTTATTGAGGATGTGAGTTGAATTTTAGGGAGTTTAGTAATTTTTTATGAAGCGCCCAGCTCTATCGACTCAACTGTCGCCTCCTCCACAATCTCCACCACCGTCGCAGTCTAAGTTATCGCTTCCAATGTCACTCTCACCGCAGTCTCTATCAATGTCTTTATTTTTTTCAATCTCATCTGCTCCGAATGAACTGTATCCAGAAATAACTAAGGATAGAGAAAAAAACTCTACCAAATTATCGATAGCTATTAAGAGTGATTTTAAAATAGATAATATTGTTTTCATCATCACTTTTTCCTTTTAATTGAAGCGATGGATATTATATAACTAGTTTTAAAAATATTCTGAAAAATTTTCGAATAAAGAAATTTATTTCGAAAATTTGCATAAAAATCTACCAAATAAATTTCTTTAAGCATTCTAAAAAAAATCTCTCCCAAGTCTTGCTCACTGTATGGGAAAAAATCTTTATCGACAATCGTTATAATATCGATTTCTGGGAACGAAAATTTAGAGACAATATCAGCAAGACAACTCGTACTGCTGTTTCGTATGACCTAACCCGCATGACAGTGAGTGGTGTAACAGTGACTGTTGCCCTTTTCATTATATCTTCAGGCAATGGAATATTTTTTATCGAAAATAATACAAATATTTCTGCCATCACGGCTCTTATCGTAACATTTCCACGGCAAATCCAAATCATTCAAAATATTTTTGCCTTTTTTAACTCCATTTTAAAATAGGGAGGTCAAATTCGCTTTTTAATTTTAAATAAAATATTAAATTATATATCATATTTTTCTTGATTTAACATAATTTTGGATATAATCTACATAAATGTAAAAAAATTTAAGGATGTATTATGCTAAAAAATATTTTGTTCAAAAACACTCCAATATTGGGTATAGATTTTTTTTTCACACTCTTTTTACGAATTTATATTCTTTATTTTTCTTGGTATTTAATTGCTTATACAAACAATAAAGCACATCTTGCGACAAGTTTAGGAATAGCATTTTCCCTACAAATCATTGGATATTCTATAACCCCATATATTAAAATGAATATAAAATTCTTCTTAAAATTTGTGATTACGGTCGTTTTAACTCTTATCATACTCACAGCATTTCTAAAAAATTTTCTTTTATTAAATATTATTTCATTCTGCGTGATAAATTTTATTTATGCTTTGTTCGCCGCAAAAAGCAATATGCTTGTTGCGCTAATACACAAAGATAATTTAAATCCAATGCTTGAACTCAAAAGCGCTTTGAGTTCAATTAATATTATCCTGGGGCCGGTTCTTTCAGGTATATTAATTGATAGATGGGGTGGAGGAGCTGCACTCTGCAGTATGATTTTACTTTCAGCACTTACCTTATTTTATGTTTTTTTCTTGCCAAATCACATTAATATGGAGAAAAGCGAATCAAAAAAAGCACCTCTCAAACGTTTATTTCAAATTAAAACTGAATTCTATCTCGGATTCCTTGCTATTATATTTAATCTGGTTCTTCAACCTATGATTACTTTAATGCTTCCCATTTTTGTCCTCACATCATTAAAGCTTTCTACATTTTACGTTGGTTTACTAGAAGCTTCGATTGGTGCAGGGATACTCCTAACTAGTTTTGTGATATTAAAGAAATTAAAAAAATCAATTGGCGCACACAACTCTATTCTTTTAGGTATATTTTTATTAATAATTTCAATATTTATTCTGAGTTTAAATCAGCAAATATTTATTATTTGTAGTGCTTTATTTTTATTTGGAGTGGGAATTGCATTATTTAATATTAATACGACTCAATTGCGTATTGCTGCCACCCCAAGCCAATACAGAGGCGATATTGAATCCGCAATTATGACAGTTTGTACAGCTGGAATTCCATTTGGGCATTTTATATTTGGTAAGCTCAATACTATATATGATATAAAAATAACAATTATTTTTTCTGGATTTATAATTTTAATATCCTCTATTATAATATTTTTTGTTCCATATTTTTCTAAAATTTGTAAATTAAATGAAAAAGACTTAGAAGGAATTTACGCAAAATTTTATCCAAAAGCATTTGAATAATCTCACAATTTTTAAATTTTAAAATTTACATATTTGCATTTATGCGCTATTAATAAAGGATGTTTTTCGAAGTAATTTTATTATGATAGAAAGGTAAAAATGATAAGAGTAAATAATTTATTTATAATTAAAGTCTGTTTCATTTCTTCATTCACTTTTTTGGGAAATATTGGAATTTATGCAAAACAAAATCACAATTACATAATTCCAAATACTCAAATTTCAGCTAATGATAAATATATATTATTAGAAGCATTATCTGATGATATCATTCATATTGAAACTGCCCAAGGTACGCTCCCAAATACCCCACTTCCAATATATAGATCACCTATGATTTCTAAAAATCTTCCCTATTTTGGAGCAACGGAGTTCCAAAAATCTGATAATAAAATTGAAACAAAAAATCTATCGATTAATGTTAACAAAGAAACATTTTGCATCTCATTTTATAATAAGAAATTAGGATATGATTTGACTACACTCTGTCCTAATTTTAACTCGACTGAAAATAATTCCCTTAAAATTATTTCCAGTCAAAATAAAAATGCCTATGGTTTAGGTCAATATTTTTATGACCCAAATTCAGCTGATGGGGACTGGGTCGGGCGAAAATGGGAACCAGGGGAATTTGGCAATGCATTTGTTGGATTTTCAGGAGGAGCCAATTCAAAAGTACAATTTCCAATTTTATATGCTCTCGGTAATGGAAAACAGAACTATGCTCTTTTTATTGACAGCACTTATAAAATGGCTTGGGACTTTACTAGATCAGATTACTGGAATGTGAATCTTTGGGAAAAACAAATCCGCTACTTCATAATTGCAGGCGATAATATTGAAAATCTTAGAGCAAAATACGTTTCACTCATAGGCAACCCCACTGTCCCCCCAAAAAAACTTCTTGGCCTTTGGGTTAGTGAATATGGATACAAAAATTGGAATGAAGTAGATAATAAATTAACAAGTTTAAGAACGAATCATTTTCCTGTTGATGGTTTTGCCCTCGACCTTTATTGGTTTGGTGGCACAAAAGGAATGGGAAGTTTAATTTTTGATGAAAGTAATTTTCCAAACCCGAAGGAAAATATTGAAAAATATAAGAAAATAGGCATTGAATTTCTTCCTATTCAAGAACCTTATATTTCAGAATCTGCACAAATACCTAATTCAAATATCAATGACTTTTCTGATCTTGTTTCCCGCTGTTACCTTGTGAGAAAAAATGCCCAAGGTTGTGCGCCTAGTTATTTTAATAATATGTGGTGGGGGAGTGGGGGAATGCTTGACTGGAGCAATGAGGATGCATCTGCTTATTGGTTTCAGAAAAAACAGGTTCCTCTCGTGAAATTGGGAATAACCAATTTTTGGTTAGATTTAAATGAACCCGAAATGTACGATCCAAATGCATATTATGCTGGTATTAAAATAAATGGAGCTCTCAAAAATAGACATGCTGATATAGCAAATATATATGCGCTTAAATGGATTGAAGGTTTAGATAAAGGTTATAATCAAAATAAAAACCAAATAGAATTTTCTAATCGACCATTTTATATGAGTCGGGCAGGATCTCCAGGTATGCAACGCTATGGTGCAGGCATGTGGTCGGGCGATATTGGCTCGAATTTAGGTGGACTCAGAGCACATATTAATAATCAAATGAATGTTTCGCTAAGTGGAATTGATTTTTATTCAGCTGATACGGGTGGATTTCACCGTAACGTATTTGATGGAAAAGATATAAATCGACTCTACACCATGTGGTTTGCCAATGCCACAGCCTTCGACTTTCCTGTCCGCCCCCACACAGTTGTTGGTGAAACAAATAATTCAGAAACATCGCCCTCAAATATCGGCGATATAATTTCGAATAAAGAAAATCTTTTGCAACGTTATGCTCTAGCCCCTTATTACTATTCTCTATTTTATCGCGCGCATTTATTTGCTGAAGCAGTTACACCTCCACTTATAACTTTTTATCAACACGATAAGAATGTGAGAAAAATAAGCAGTGAGAAAATGATAGGAAAATTCTTACTTGCAAGTGCTGTATTTCAATATGATGATCCCATTCGCAGAAATATTTATTTACCAGAAGGGAGATGGCTTAACTTTCATACCCTTGAAGAGGTAACAAAAACAGGTAAGGTATTTATCGATTTTCCAACTTATTTAGATGGAAAATATAAAATTCCGCTTTTTGTCAGTGAAGGCGCTATCATTCCACAAGCATATGTCGATGAAAAAACAATGGATATGCATGGCTTGCGTTTAGATGGAACGAAAATAAATGATCTGATTATTAAAGTTGTTCCGAGTGAGAAAGAAAGCAGTTTCGTTCTTTATGAAGATGATGGGGAAAGCAGAGAATATCTTGCAAAAAACTTTGCACAAACATATATTTCACAGATTATTTCAAAAAATGTTGCAAAAATAGAAATATCTCCTACCCAAGGAAAGTATAATCGAATGCCATTAACAAGAAAGCAGCAAATTGAAATAGCAATTCCAAATGAAAGGGTCGATTTAGTACAAATAAACGGGACTATAATTGAAAAATGTAATAGCTATTTACAAGAAAATTGCTGGGAATATACACATAGAAATACAGCGCTTGTTAAGACAAGTCCAAAAGATATTACTAAAAAATACATTTATGAATTTTCATTACAAAAGAATTTTTCAGAAAATGCACAATATAATTTTTCCTGTTTAAATGCAAAAACAGTTTTTGGAGAATCGGTTTATATTGTAGGAAATATTCCTGAATTAGGCAATTGGAATCCTGCTCATGCAATTAAGTTGTACCCAGTGGAATATCCTACATGGACAAACTATATTTCAAAAATTTCAACAGAGCAAAAGAATATTGAGTGGAAATGCATTAAGAAGAAAGAAAGCACTGGTGAAGTTTTACAATGGCAATCAGGACAAAATAATACTTTTAACATCACCAATAGTGGATATGGGGGAAATGTTGATGGGAAATTTTAAAAAACTCAACTACACGATCTATTACCAATTAATTGATTGATTTTGGGTATAGATAAATAGCGTCTTTGATCAGGAGAGTAGGGTAAAGTAATTTTACAAAAATGGTTAAATGCCCTACCTCCTAAAAACCTAAAGACTCTGACTTCAATTCTCCCATTCACAATTTGCTGATCACTCAATGCAAATGGCTTCCAATGAAAATCAAAACTGCTATCTGTAGTCGGTTGAACAAATTTATAGGACTTACCATATTTTGTGATACATTGATTTCTAAAAGATTCGATTTCATCTGAATTCTGTGAAGTTATTTGAAAAAATTTTAATAAATATGTCCCGATTTGTTTTGTTTTCCATTCTCCATCAGCCGTAACATAGTTGCTATTGCTATCCGTTAGCCATTCCCATCGATCGTCTAGAGGAGAATAGCAATAGACATATGCTTTTTCAGAGGAATATGCATTTGCAAATAATATAAAAGGAAAAAGAAGAAAAAGTTTAAATACATTATTAAAAGCAATGGTCATTATAATTTTCCTTAAAATAATTTATGGATTAGTAGATTTTATTAAAAAATGCTGGCCAGCAATTCAATATATATTGTACAAGTACATGTAAGTCAAATTATTTTTTGAAACTTTATAAAATAGATAGCCATTTTATATATTTTTTAAAATACAGAATTTGAAAAAATATAAATTGAAAATTATTCTATATTTTTTCATAATTTTATAAAACTTGAAATAATAACTCGAATGAAATATCCTCAAATATATAAAATGTACACCAAAGAGAACCTTCGTCATTTATAGTAAACATTCAGGGAGGCTCATCTGTTATGAAAAATAGGTCAGCAAAAAAAATAATCATTATTGCTATATTCTCTTTTACTATACAATTATGTTTTATACAAAATATCTTCGCAAAATGGGAAGGGCCGACAGAAGGTCCTCCAGGACAGCCTACTAAAAATATCATTTTTATCTCAGCAGATTTTAGGAATGGAGGAGTTTCATCGGTATATCGCGGTTTTGAAGCAGCTGCAGAAGCATTATCGTGGAATGTCAAAATAATGAATGCTGATGGTGGAAAAAGTAATACTAAAAAATTATTTATTGATGCTTTAAAATTAAGACCTCACGCAATTGTACTCGGAGGGTTTCCTCCAGAAGAACTCGGTGACGAAATTGAGCAAGCAAAAAAATTAAAAATAATTTTAATTGGCTGGCATATAAGCGATAAACCTGGTCCGTATAAAGATATTTTTACGAATATAACAACAGATTCAAACGAAGTTGCAAAAATTGCTGCAGATTACGTGATTAAAGATGGGAAAAAAAAGGTGGGTGTTGTTTTTCTGAACGACAATAGATTTTCAATTGCCAATGCTAAAACTGAAGCCATGCGTAAAATCATAGAAAGCTGTGCAAAATGTAAAGTGCTTTCTGTTGAAAATATCTCATTAGCAAATGCAAGTGAAGATATTCTCTCTGTAATTCCACGTTTAAATGAAAAATTTGGAAAATCTTGGACACACACCTTAGCAATAAATGACTCATATTTCGATAAGATCAATTATGCATTAGCCAATTCTGGACGGAAGGATATAAGAAATGTTTCTGCAGGCGATGGGTCACTCAAGGCTCTGACTCGAATACGCGCAGGCTATGTTTATCAATTGGCAACAGTAGCTGAACCTCTGAATTCCCAAGGTTGGCAACTTGCTGATGAATTGAACAGAGCATTTGCTGGCAAACCTCCAAGTGGCTTTATATCTAAACCTGTGCTCGTGACAAAAAATTTATTAGAAAAATTAAAAAAATCTTATGTAGATTCTGGTTTGGGTTATGAAGATGCATACATAAAAATTTGGGGTCAGAATAAAAAGAAAAATAAGTGACCCGATAACTGAAATTATTTATAGGAAAAAAATAATGAAAAAATATCGAACTAAATCAAATATAATTTTGTTTCTTATTTTACTCATTCTTCAATTTCTTATAAATAAGAATATTTTTGCCAAATGGGAGGGACCTACATCCGCTCCTCCTGTACAAATGTCAAAAAAAGTAATTTTTATTTCATCTGATTTGAAAAATGGTGGTGTGTCTGCAATTTTTCGAAGTTTTAAAAATGCTGCAGAAAATTTACGGTGGAGTGTACAGCTTTTAGACGGCCAAGGTCAGACAGAATCCTTTATAAAAAAATTTAAAGAAGCTCTTGATACAAAACCAAACGCAATTGTACTCGGCGGCTTTCAGATTGAAGAAAATAATCCCTATTTTATTGAAGCCCAAAAAAATAATATTATCCTCGTTGGGTGGCATGCCAGCGAGAAAGCAGGCAAAACAAATGGTCTATTTTTCAATGTAACTACAAACGCACATGATGTTGCAAAGATAGCGGCTGATTTTGTTATAAAAGAATCAAATGGTAAAGCTGGTGTGGTTATATTTAACGATAATCAATTTGAAATTGCTAATGCAAAAACGAAATTTATGAAAGAATTTATATCTAATTGCATTAATTGTAAGTTCCTATCTGTTGAAAATGTATTAATATCAAATGCAGAAGAAGAAATTCCTATAGTCATATTAAAATTAAACAAAAAATATGGAAAAAAACTAACACATATTTTAGCAATTAATGATGTTTATTTTGATAATATAAATTTTTCTCTCGCTAATATAGGAAGAAAAGATATAAAATGTGTTTCAGCTGGTGATGGCTCTATAAAAGCTTTAAGACGTATCCGTTATGGATCATCTACTCAAATTGCGACAGTAGCTGAACCTTTAAATTCGCAAGGTTGGCAACTTGTTGATGAACTAAATAGAGCTTTTGCTGGGAAAGAAGATAGTAAATTCATTAGCAAACCCATATTGGTAACAAAAAAATTGCTTGATAAATTAAATGATAGTGAAATAGATTCAGAATTAAATTATGAAAAGAATTATTTAAAAATATGGAAAATAAAAAAATAAAATTACCTGTAAGCCGAAAGTAAAAGAACTTCTGACATGCTTAAACCAAGTTTTTTTACAACTGCACTTGCATCGATCCCATCACTAAGCAACTTTTTCGCTTCTAAATATTTATCACTTTGAATTTCTTTAAATATCTCTTCACTTGGCACGTTCGTATCAAATAATTTAAGAATTTTTTGAGCTTTTCTTGTATTGTCTAAGATTTTTTCATTTATTTGACTTGCATCTTTCATAATTTTTTCAAGTGACATACTCCGCATTGCTAATTTTGACAAATTTTCTTCCAAAATCATACCAGAGTGTTTATCTACTTCGAGCAATACGCTATTTATTTTTTTTGTCACATCTTCCCACTCTGCATGAGCTTCTGAACCTATTATTCTCAATTTATTTAAGGTTTCATTTGCTAATTTTTTAGCATCTTGAACTTCTTTTGCTAATGCAGATTGCATTTCAATTAATTGAACTCTTTCAGCATCAAGTATTGCAAATTCTTTGTCTCTTTTTCGTTTGCCGCTGGCAAGCCATCTTAAACAGAATGTGATAAAAATAGATTGTATTATTAAAAAAACAAATCCAATACATAGCACAATAGCTATCGAATTCATTTTTGAATCACTCCACTGTTATTTAAATAATCTTCCAGCACAGATTCATCAATCGGGTCAATACTTAACACTTCACAAAGAGTTTGATATTTAGTTCCGCGTTTTAAAAATTCTTCAACGCTTAAGACACGAGTAAGAATTTGGAAATAGGTAGGAGCCTCTGTATGTCTATATTCTACTTTCCGGGATTTCCTTGACCAATAATCTGGAATTTCTACCCAAATTCGCAGTAAGTTTTGTTTCTTAAATTCTGTAGTAGATAAAAATAAAATACCTTTGTTTGATATACCAACTGTCTCTGAGTTGAGCATTTTATTTGGAACATTAGAGATTTTATATTCACAGAAACGGATTGGAATTTTTTTAGTTATGAGTCTGAGATCAAAAGGAGTGGGCTGTATTTGTGCAGAAGCTCCAGCCTGATTAATTTCTTCAATATCCTCAATAGTGAGGTTTTTTTGCATAAGAAAAAACTCCATTCAGCATTTTCTACTTATATGTGTAAATTTTTATTTCTTAATAAAAATTTTATCAATTTTTTCTTTCATTGTTGCAGCATTGAATGGCTTAACAATATAATTGTTCACACCGCTTTTTACTGCTTCAACAATATTATCTTTATCTGCTTCCGCTGTTACCATTAAAAATGGCAAATGCTTCAGCTTTGGATCGGCGCGCACCATTTTGAGAAGCTCAATTCCAGTCATGTTGGGCATATTCCAATCGCTGACAATAAATTCAATTTGAGGATTGACCTTCAAAAAATTTAAAGCAAGTTGTCCGTCTTCTGCTTCTGAAATGTTTTGATAGCCAAGCTGTTTGAGAACGCTCTTAACTATTTTTCTCATAGTTGGAAAGTCATCAACAATTAGGATATTCATCTGGGGGTTTGGATAAACCATTTTAAAGGCACTCCTTTCTCAAAAGCCTTACTCCTGCAAGAGGTGTCTCAGCTTTAACTTCATTTTTTGAACAGCCTGAGTATGCAACTGAGATACACGAGATTCTGTTACATCTAATATTCGGCCAATTTCTTTTAAATTTAAGTCTTCATAGTAATAAAGACTTAAAACTAATTTTTGTTTTTCTGGCAATTCTTCGACTGTTTTCATAATAATATCACGTACTCCCTTATTCTTTAATTGAATAAAAGGATTTTTGGAATTTGGATTTTCAAGGCAATCAAGTAACGATTTTTTGTCACTCGAATGAGTCCCCCCCAATTCTTCAAGACTCATCATAGAAACGCGTGTCCTTCCCATGCGCTCTTGATATTCCTCTAAGGGAACCTCAAGAAACTGAGCAATTTCCCTCTCAGTTGCTGGTCGGCCAAGTTTATGTTCCAGTTCAAGTTTTGCCTTATCTTCTTTTTTGTTACTTTCTCGCACACTTCTTGGCACCCAGTCCTGATTTCTCAATTCATCCAACATAGCTCCACGCACTCGAAATTCTGCATAAGTTTTAAATTTATTATCTCGGCTTGGGTCATATTTATCAATTGCATCCATTAATCCAATAACACCTGCAGAAAAAAGATCATCTAAATCTATATTAGAAGGTAAACGCGCTGCGATTTTTTGAGCAATATATTTTATAAGAGGGGCATAATCCATAATGATTTGATTTCTCATCGGATCACTTGTTAAAGGAACAGCTCTTGTTTGATTTTGTGCAACTTTTTTTTGCTTAGGTTGTTCAGCATTATCATCAACAAAGATTTGTTTTTTTTGTGTGGCTCCCGATGTACTCATTATGCCTCCAAAAAACATTATTTATATGCAAAAACTTCATTATTATTGGCCGCAATCATTCTTCGCCAGAAAAATTGCATTGTTCCTTTAAGTTGACCCACTGTACTTTGCGTGACAATCTGACGGGAAATATCTCTTAAACCTTGCGAGGCCAAAGAAAATGGATATCTTTGCACATAAGGAACTCTTTCTCTCACCGATGATCTAACCGATTCATCAAATGGAATGAATCCAAGATACTCAACTCTCACTTGCAAATATTCATCAGCTAAAGTGGATATTTTTTCATAAATTCTTTTTGCTTCTAAATCATTATGTGCCATATTTACGATGAGCTTAAATGAATTTTCAGAAGTAACTTGTGCCAGAATTTTTATGCTTGCATAACAATCTGCCAAACTTGTTGGCTCTGGGGTCACCACCATTATAATTTCTGCAGCAGAAGTCGTCCAATATTGTACATTTTTTGAAACCCCTGCAGGCGTATCGATGATCACAACATCAAATTCCTCATCTAAAGCTTCAATTTGATCAAGTAATACCAATTTCTGTAACTTATCCAGTTCTGGTACTTTCATCACTCCACTTGATGAAGGAATAATTCTTACCCCTTCAGGACCAGTCATGATAATTTCTTTAAGATGTCTTTCACCACAAAGCACATCATCTAAAGTATATTTGGGTCGTAAATTTAGAATTACATCTAAGTTTGCTAATCCAAAATCACCATCAATAAGTAATGTTCTCATTCCAAGCCTTGCCATACACAGCCCTAAATTTGCCGTGGTCAAAGTTTTGCCAACACCACCTTTTCCACCAGATACTGCAATAACAGTAGGGATCTTTTGTGTAAATTGAGGTTGAATTATTTTATTCAAACCTTCTTTCTCTATATTTTTCATTATTTCTCTTAGACTTGAAGCTTGATCAAACACTGCTCCCCTCCTAAAATCTTACTGATTTATAACTTTAGCAATCTCTCAACAACTCTTTCCTTAGATGCAATTTCCAAATCTTCAGGTACACGTTGACCAGTCGTAAAGTAACTTAATGGGATTTTTGCACTTACACTGCTATTTAATATTTCTCCAAATGCCCATGATTCATCAAGTTTTGTAAAAATCAAACTGCTTGGTGATAAAAATTTAAATCCTCTTATAGTTTCATCAATATCTCTTTGCTTCATGGTGCAAGACATGACGAGATGAAACTCAATAGGTAAAGGAACAGTTAACATTTTTCTTAAAAATTCCATTTGCTCATTAAATCTGGTACTAATTCCTGCTGTATCAATAAGAATATAATCATAATTATTATTTTTTGAGACATATTTTAATAATTCATTTTTATCACTTGTCTCTGCAAATGGGCACTCTAATATTTTTGCATACACACGCAATTGATCGGAAGCTGCAATCCTATATGAGTCCATCGAAATAAGTTCAACAGATTTTCCATCTGTGATTTTTAATTTTGCAGCAATTTTTGCAATTGTTGTTGTTTTACCAACCCCTGTAGGGCCAACAAGACAGATTATTTTTTTTCTACCATTTTCTATTCGAAATGGTCCTGTCACTTTTAAATATTTAAATATAAATTTTATAGCATTACTTAAATAGAAATCTCTAGTTTTTTCTGGAGATGCAACCAACTCTTCACTCAATTTAGGTTCTTCTAAACCTTTTAAAAATGTGGAAAGTTGACTGATAAAATTCTCTGAAACTCCAGCAGTTCTGAGCCTTATACCTATATCTGTAATATGCGTGTTAGAGCCATCGACAGTTTTCTTATATTTTTCTTTCATAATATCATGTAATAGAAGTTTAATCTCTTGCATTTGTTCTGAAATATCAACTTGAGGTAACGCCTCTAATTCTTTTCTCACTTTAGAAATTTCGTTGCGGAGTACTCCTATATCTTCAATATTTTCAGGATTATCATAAAAATTTTTCCCACGATTTTGCTCTTGAGCTAAGATCCTTTCTTTAGGATTTTCTTTTTGCAAAGCACTGGCTAAAGTTTTTGCCATATTGCGTGTTTCAGGGTTCAAATTGACAAGACTCGGGCTATTTTGTGGACGATATATTTTGGCATCACCTTTAACAACGGTTGCTTCATTTTTAGGTTTAATTTTTGGAAAATCAACTTTGGGCAAATTCTGCCCTGATTTTGGTGATATCACACGCCCATTCATAGTTGCATTTGCTGTTGCTGTGACTTCATAGATCCGACAATTTTTATCCAAATCCTCGGAATATATTTCTTTTTCTTTGGTAGAAAGAATGATTGCGTCACGGCCAAGCTCTAATTTAACAAGTTTTATTGCGTCTTGAAGTGAAAACGATTCAAACTTTCGAATTTCCATTTTTAAATCCTTCATAACAAATCAGTATAAATTTAAATAATCATTTCTAAATTTTTAATATTAACATCCCCTGGAATTTCATCGTATGATAGAACAACTAAATGAGGAATATATCGTGAAACTAAGCGTTGAAATGCTTGGCGCATTTTGGCGCTTATGAGAAGAACTGGCTGAGAGCCTTCTCTCTCAAAGGCGGAAATACTTTTCATCAATTTTTGTAAAATCTCTTGAGCATTTTTTGCATCTAAATTTATGTAGGAAGTGCCACTTTCAGTTGTCACAAGTCCTCCAGTTAAAATATCTTCTATCAAACGATCAAAGGTAACAACCAAAACTTCTTCCTTTTCATTCAAAAGTTTTTGCACAATATTTCTGCCAAAACTTTTGCGACATTGCTCAGAAAGAACATCGGGATTTTTAATAATTCTACAATGATCTGCTAAACACTCAAATAGGGTAAGAATGTCACGCACTGACACATCTTCACGAAGCAGGTTTTGCACGACTTTAACAATTTCACCCAATGAAAGTCTATCTGCTTGAAGAACTTCATCGACTACTTTTGGATTTGTTTCTTTTAATTTATCTATTAAATATTGCATATCTTGCCGCGTGATAAGTTCTGCCGCATGCTCCTTTAAAACTTTTGTTACATGTGTTGCTATAACTGTAGAGCAATTCACAACTGTATATCCTCTAAATACAGCTTCATCTTTATCACGTTTGTGTACCCAAATTGCAGGCAATCCATAGACAGGATCTTTAGTTGTTTCACCGCTGATAGGAAGATCAACGCCGCCCGGATCCATTGCAAGAAAATAATCAACCATTAAATTTCCTTGACATATTTTATTGGATTTCAACAGTATTTGATAAGATCCAGGATCGAGTTGCAGATTGTCGCGCAACTGAACTTGCGGAATTATAATCCCCATTTCTTGAGCAAATTGTTTGCGGATACCTTGAATTCTATCTACCACTTCTCCGTCTTGAGCAGGGTCTATTAAAGGAACAAGCCCATGCCCAACTTCAATAGCAAGCATATCTATTTTCATAATGCTATCTAAATTATTTACGTCTTTTTCATCTTTTTTACGTTCATCGGCATCTTTTAAACTCTCTTCTGTCTTCTTTTTATTTTCAATCCAATTATGCGACATTCTTCCAAGAAGAACGAGGATTGATCCCAATATAAAAAATGATAATTTTGGAAAACCAGGAATTAAAGCTAAACTAAAAATCAGTGCAGCAGCTATATAAAACGCTTTTGGGTGAATACGAATTTGATTTAAAACTTCATTTCCTAAATTTCCTTCACTCGTTGCTCTTGTTACGATAATACCCGCAGCAGTGGAAATCATAAGCGCAGGTATCGCACTGATTAATCCATCCCCAACAGCAAAAAGTGTGAATTTTGCTGCTGAGTCTTGCGGGGTAAGATTGTGCATTAAAACACCGATTGCAAATCCTACAATTATATTAACAACGGTAATAATAATTCCTGCAATCGCATCCCCTCGCACAAATTTACTCGCACCATCCATTGCACCATAAAAATCGGCTTCGTTTTCAACTGCTTTTCTTCTCTTTTTGGCTTCATCAGCATTGATATGGCCTGCATTTAATTCTGCATCGATTGCCATTTGTTTTCCAGGCATGGCATCCAATGTAAATCGAGCGGCAACTTCAGCAACTCGTCCTGCACCTTTAGTGATAACGATAAAATTGATCACCATTAAAATAATAAAGATGACAAAACCGACTACAAAATTCCCACCCACAACAACTTTACCGAATCCAACTACTAAATTAGCAACTTCTCCATCGGCTCCATGTAGAAGTATATTTCGTGTTGTCGCAACGTTTAAAGAAAGTCTAAAAAGAGTGGATATCAATAATAAAGTAGGGAAAACTCCAAACTCTAGTGGCTTAGTAATATAAATACTTACTAACAAAATTATTAATGCGACAGATATGCTTATTGCCAATAAAAAATCAAGAAAAAATACTGGCAAGGGGAAAATCATCATGAGAACTGTGCCAACAACAACAACAGCCATAATGAGATCAGGATTTTTTGCAATTGCTTTCGCTGTTAGTGAACTAGTTTGCGAATTTGTAACGACTTGTGTGGAACTTTTTGCCATACACTATGCCTCAAATCTTTCAAAGTATTTCCTACCTCTAATTTTATGAATATATTTGATCACTTCAATAACACTTTGATATAAAACAGGTGGTATTTCTTGCCCGACTTTTACAGTCTTATAAAGAGTTCGCGCAAGAGGTTTATTTTCTACAATCATTATATCGTGCTGTTTCGCAATTTCTCTAATTTTAAATGCAATTAGATCTTGTCCCTTTGCTAGGATTACAGGTGCTGTCATTCCCTTTTTATAAAGGATAGCTACTGAAAAATGTTCTGGGTTTGTGACAACAAAACTAGCTTTAGGCACATCTCTCAAACTTTTTCTCATAACAAAATCGCGAGCCATTCTTTTTCTTTGAGATTTTAATAAAGGATCACCTTCATGCTTTTTAACTTCTTCTTTTAACTCCTGCTTTGTCATCTTCATATCTCTATTTATTTTCCAAAAATTATAAGAAAAGTCACCACCTCCAATTACAACTCCTGCAGCACACATTACGAACATTAATTTTGCAATAGAATTACCTATATTCTTCATATAATCTAAATTATTGTAAAAATAGTTTTCGCTTGCTGAAAATATTTCGCTTTTTAAAACTAAAAAAATAAGAATACTAAAGATCAAACATTTAGTTACTACTTTGACCAACTCTACAAATGAATTTAAACTAAACATTCTAGCAAATCCTGAAATTGGATTTAATTTTCCAATATTAAATATCATTTTCTTCCAAGACCAATTGAAACGTGTCACAGCTAATCCAATAAAAGATGGTAAAATAGAACATGCTAAGACAATAAAAATAAAGTGTGGTAATATTGGAGAAATAGCATAATAAATAATTTTTAAAAAACTTGAATAATCTACATAATACCCCGGGAAACCATACCATGCCCGCCGAAAACATTCCTGAAAAGCAAAAATAAGATTATGAGTTGAAAAATAAAAATAAGAAGTAAATAAAATAAGAGTGACACAAGCAACAATTTCTCGAGGGTTTGCTATGTTTCCTTCCTCACGAAATTGGTTCCGCTTTTCTTCGGTAGCTTCTTCTGTTTTATCTTCTTGTCCTTTTTCTTCCCGTTGTTCCATTTTTCCTAATATCCTTATGGCGAATTTACTGGCACAAATACACGCCGCATAGATTCAAACCAAGCTACTTCTTTTTCCATTCCATAATTCCCAAGCAAGCTTATAAAAGATGTAATACTTATGAATAAAATAATCATAGAAATAAGAAAACTGAGTGGAAAGCTGACAATAAAAACATTTAAAGAAGGCAGTGCTCGATTGAGTAAGCCTAAAGAAATATTAATTAAAATCTGCACCGCAAGAAGAGGTGCCGCAAGACGAATTCCCAGTTCAAATGCTTCTTGAATAACTGAAACTGCAACTCTCGTTAAAGCTACTTTATCAGGAATTCCAGCAATTGGTACAGAAAGGAAAGATTTAACAATTCCTTCAATAAATATATGATGAATATTTAGAGTTAATATTAGAATAATGACAAACCAATTTTTCATAACAGAGAAAGATGATTCGTGATCATTTAATCCAGGGCTAAACATGGATGCGACTTGAAAACCCATATTTATTCCCACTGTATGTGAAGCAACTGAAACAGCATAGATAACAAGTTTAGCTGCAAAACCAACAGCAAAGCCAAAAAAAACTTCATGCAAAGTAGCCATCGCTAAAGTAACGGCACTCCATTGTAATAATTTATCTGTATGGTACATTTTATCCGCAATTAAGGGATATAAAAAAAATGTAAATGCTAAACCCAATAATATTCTGAGTCTTATAGGGACAACCTGATCTCCAAAAATGGGTAAGAAAAAAAAGATAGTTGTAATCCGTAAAAATGCCATTATCGGCATTGGCCAAGTTTCAGGTTTAAATTGTATGACCGATAAAATATCCATTTAATCTCACTTATTTTGTCTAGATAATTCTGGAATTTTGTCATAAATTTTATGAGTATAATCATTTAATTTTCTCAACATCCAAGGCGACAAAATAATAAGTACAACCAACATAGCAGCAATCTTAGGGAGAAAACTTAATGTAGACTCATTTATTTGTGTCGCAGCTTGAAACACACTGACAAGTAAACCGACAACAAGGGCAACTCCTAATAGAGGCAATGAAATTTCTACTGTTATATAGAGAACAGAAAGAATAATATCGATAACCTGCTGATTATTCATAAACTATCCCTCTAAATAAAACTTTTAATCAAGGAACCTGCTAATAAATTCCAACCGTCAACGACGACAAATAATATTAATTTTAAAGGTAAACTGACAACAGTTGGAGGAAGCATCATCATTCCCATTGCCATTAAAACGCTACTAACAATCATATCGATTACAATAAATGGTAGATAAACTAAAAAACCAATTTGAAAAGCCATTTTTAATTCACTAATGACAAATGCTGGAACCAATACACGCATTGGAACATCATCTCTTTTCTCTGGTCTTTCAAGTTTACTCATTTGATAAAATAATTTTAAATCATCTTTTCTTACTTGAGCAATCATAAAATCATGTAAAGGTTTTTGACCAACTTCAAGAGCTTGCTGAGTTGTGATATCTTTTTGCATATAAGGAACAACCGCTGAGTCATAAATTTTTGTTATTGTTGGTGCCATAATGAAATAAGTAAGAAAAAGTGAAAGAGCAATTAGAATTTGATTTGGAGGCATAGTTGGAATTCCCAATGCTTGTCTTAAAAAAGAAAGCACGATAAGAATTCTCGTAAATGAACTCATTAGTAGTAAAATTGCTGGCCCAAAAGTAAGCAGTGTGAGAATTGCAACTACTTTTATTGCAGGAACAAAATCATCCTGATTTTCACCATTGGCAATATTAATTGAAAAAATAGGCATTGGACTTTTGCTGAGATCCAATTTATTTTGTACATTTGCATTGTCTCTTTGCCATGCTTTTTCAGATTTTTGTTCAGCATTTTTATTTTGTGCAAAATTACTTTGTGTAAAAAATATAGAAAATGATAGGAGCAATATCTTAATACAAAGAATAATTCTCATATCATCTCCTCTTTATTGGTTCAGTTAGTTGAGCGGTTTCATCGAGCGAAGCTTTTCCCTAATTAAATTGGTAACATTTTCTACACTATCACCATCTTCTTCTTTCTTTTTTAAATCCTTTTTACTTTCTGCTTCAAATTGATTAGCTAAATACTTAGGAAAATTTCCTGGTTTATTTTCATCACCAATTTTCTCTCCATTTTTTTCCTCACTATTTTTCAACTTTTGAGTAAGAGAATTCGCATTCAAACTTTTTAATGCTTTTAAAAGAATGTCCGATTTCTTTTCAGCAACTTTGTCAGAGTTATTCGTTACAATTTCTTTTCTAAGCTCTGGTTTTTCTACAAAGGAACGGTCTGATTTAGAAAAAGTCATTTTATCACTGATAAGATTTGGCTTTTTTTCAGTTATCTGTTTACTTTGATATCCACTATTTCCGCTTATTTCAGTCAAAAAATTAATGCCAGCTTCTGTATTGGATACTACGATCTCTTGATCACGAATTCTTAAGATTAATACTTGTCTTTTTGGTGAAATGGACAAACTCGATACAACGTCCATGATTTTATCGGGGCGAGTCAATGCAAATGACCCGCGTTTTTTCATTTTTACAAGAAAGTAACCACATACAGCTATGATTGAAATAAAACATATTGCTAAAGTAAAAAACTTTAATAAATCAGATCCTGATTTATTTTTAGGAGTGTCTTCCTTTAAAAAATCATAATCACTTTCTTTGGTCTTTATCTTTTCACTCGATTTGCTTTTTTTAGTTTCTAACTCAGTCTTTAAATTTTTCATTGCATCATTTTCAGGGGTTTTATTTGAGAGAATCATTTGCATTTGATTCTCTAAATTAATTTCTTTTATTTTTTCAGCGTTAGATATACCTTTTTCTAGCTCAGATTTCTGAACAGTTTCTTCTATTTTTTGCTCTGGAAATTGAATGGGTGGAACTATAGCTTCGTTGGAAGGTTGAGCAAAAATACTATTACTAATAAAAATTAAATTAAAGAAAATAAATATAAATTTCATAAATTCCCCTTTTATCCAACGCGCTATCAAACAGAATCTCCTGATGAAGATGCATCCATTCCAACACCGCTCATTACGTCAGTGAGACGCACTCCAAATTTTTCATTAACAACGACAACTTCTCCCATTGCCACAAGCTTATCGTTCACATAAATTTCCATTGGTTCACCTGCCATTTTATCAAGTTCAATGACAGAGCCTTGCCCCAATTGTAATAAATCATTGACAAGAAGTTTTGTTCTGCCTAGCTCAACTGTGACTTTTAAAGGAACATCAAGAACCATTTTCATGCGTGAGATATCAAGATTTTTTAATGACTCATCATCTTTGGCTTGAGAAGAATTCCCTCCGCCACCACCCGAACTTGCTTCTGCAGGAGCAGCTTCTGCAGCTGGAGCCTCTCCCTCCGCTCCTTCATCACCTAAACCAAAATCTTCGGGTCGAAATCCTTCATTTAAATCAGCCATATCAATTATCTCCAATTAATTCTGTTATTTTAATTGCTTTATTACCTCTTATAATTCCAGGTATACCTCTAAATTTATGAATACCTTCAACCATTACATCGAGTGCTTTGTCACAATCTCTTTCTAGAATAAGAACATCTCCACGGGCTATTTCCATTAAATCTCTCAAGTTGATCCAACAATTTCCTAAGTTAACAGTTAAGTTAACACTCGTTCCCATCAACTGAGATTTAATTCTATTAATCCATATATGGTCAACTTCTAATTGTTCATTCTGAAATCCAACACTCAATTTCGATTTAATAGGTTCAAGAGTTGAATAAGGTATGACTAATTTTATTGAACCACTCATTTTTTCAAGTTCAATATCAAATGCAGTTGAAATAACCACGTCACTTGGAGGGACAATTGCAACAAATTGTGGGTTTATTTCTGTACGTGAATAAGAAATTTTAATTGGAAAAACAGGTGCCCAAGCTTTTTCCAGATCATCAACAGCAGACATAACAATACGTCTAGCGACTTTAATTTCTATTTGAGTAAAATCTTTACCTTCAATCTTTGTATAAGGAACATCATTTCCACCAAATAAACTATCAACAAGCGCATATAGAAGTTTACTTTCTATAACCATCACTGCAGAACCGCGCAGAGGCTCGATGCGCAAAATATTTAAACAGCTCGGCAATGGAAGTGAATTCATAAATTCACCAAATTTAATTGGTCCAGAGCTATTCACACCAATATTTGCTACTTTTCTGAGTGCAGCAGATAAAGAAATACGAAATAAGCGAATGAAACGATCGTGAATAATATCAAGTGTAGGCATGCGCCCACGAATAATTCTATCTTGATTCGCTAAATCATAATGCACAATACCAGATGCATCCTGCTTTCCCGCATCAGGTCCTTCGACTCGTCCGTCTGATACTGCATTTAATAAGGCGTCAACTTCGTTTTGACTTAATACTTGATCCATTCCTTACTCCACAAAGAATTCGGTAAAGAAAACATTTTGAACAGGGCGATCTGAAACCTCATTCACTCTGTTTAAAATTTCTCTACGCAAACTTTCTTTTCCGTTATCTGAAATTAAATCCGATCTTGTCTTACTCGTGACAGCTGTAATAATAATGTCTTTAATCTGCGCTTCTCTTTTTTTGAGCTCCATCCCTTGATTTTCACCACCACGATATTCAATGGCAATTGCAATTCTTATAAAGCGATTTTCGATTGAGTTACCTAGATTTAAATCCAAGCGCGGAATCGAGAACGTATCACCAAAGTTTGCTGTTCCTTTATTTGGGTCGGCCTTTGGATCGGCTGCTGCAGCTTTCGGGTCAGCTGGAGCCCCTCCCTTCGGATCATCCTTTTTCCCATGGTCATCCTTCTTTTCATCCTTTTTTCCTTTGTCATCCTTCTTTTCATCTGGCTTTCCGTGATCATCTTTTTTCTCATCTTTTTTTCCCTTGTCATCCTTCTTTTCATCTGGCTTTCCGTGATCATCTTTTTTGCCATGATCATCTTTAGCTTTAGGATCTGCATGTGGATCTGCATTGGGATCGGCCATCGCTCCACCGTCTGCACCTTGCGCAGCGAGTGCCATCTGTTTCTTTGCGCTGATCGTTTTAAAGACAAAAAAACCACCCACTCCAAGTGCGACTAAAAGAACCCCGCCAATTCCTGCAAATAAAGCAAATCTACTTTTTTTCTCTTCCTTTACATTGGGATCTTTCGCCTTATCATCTTTTTTCGCATCCCCTTTTTTTTCTTCAGCATCTGCCATACGTTCTTCCTAATTAAGATAAAAATATGGGTGAATTTTTTATTGCCTTCTTTTAATGAGTTTGCCATAAAATGCTTGAGCAGGTTTGTTCTTAATGTCGCAAAAACGATCGGCAATCTTTTCCAGAGAGAGCAATTTCTGCCTGTTTAAAGGGAAATTTATAATGGAATTAAAGGAATTTGCTGAGATAATATTATTTGGGACAAATATTGCGCATGACAAACTTTTGGAACCAAAATTGCTTACAGATGATATTTCATATCAGGCAATAATTGCACCCAAATTTCCCGGCCGTCCCAATCATCTTTGTTTCGAAAAAATGAAACTCAAAAAAAAATTGCCATTTCCAAATAATGAACAGTTAAAATCGGAACAACAAAGAGGTTTTGTTCTGCATTTTTTTGCAAATCATGAGTTGCTTGCCATGGAAATAATGGCTTTGGTTCTGTTAAAATTTCCGAATGCACCCAAAAGTTTTCGTATGGGAATTGCCAGAACCATTCTTGAAGAACAAAAGCATATGTCACTTTATTTAAACCGTATGCAAGAGCTGAATGTGGAATTTGGCGAAATTCCTGTCAATGACTTCTTTTGGAATTGTTTATCGCAAATGCAAAGCCCGCTGGATTTCGTAACACAAATGAGCATGACTTTTGAACAAGCAAATATTGATTATTCGTTATATTACAAAGATCTGATGCTTAAAATAAATGATCTTAAAACTGCGAATATTTTAGATATCGTTTATAAAGAAGAAATTGGTCATCTAAAGCATGGAGTCACTTGGTTTGAGCGTATGCGCGATCCCGCACAAAGCCAATGGGATGCATATGTTTCCTCTTTAAAGTTACCGTTGAGTCCTGCGCGTGCTAAAGGAACAATTTATGATCGAGAAGGCAGAAAATTAGCGGGACTTTCTGACGACTACATTAACGAACTCTCTATTTATTCTTCCTCAAAAGGCAGACCTCCCCACATATTCTATTTTAACCCTGCCTGTGAAGCCGAAGTCGCAAGAGGCAAAATCGGATTTTCGTCGAATAAATATGTCAAGAATCTTCAACATGACTGCTCTTCACTAATGTTATATATTGCAACAAAAGATGATATTATTCTCACTCCTGAAAAACCAAGTATCGAGTTTTTACAATCCCTAAAAGATTGTGGCTTTGATCTCCCAGAGTGGTATGACGACAGTCAGCAAAGTTTCAAGAGCGATAAAATTCCACAGCATTATTATGGATCCCTCAATCCCTGGGGCTGGAGTCCTGAAAGTATTCATTTGTTTAAACCATTTAAAAAAAAATTAATTGGCAATAATCCTTTCCAAAATAACATTTTTGCAAATGAATATTTTACAAGCAAAGTCAAACCGCTCTATTCAAAATGCTTTGCTGCTGAAATTTCACAAAAAATAAATACACAATTTTCAGATATGCAAGATATTCTCCCCACTGCAGTTACTTTAGGACGGGTTGTTCATACACTCGAGGAAACTCAAAATGCCATTGCCGATATTTTTTATTTAAATGAATATAGTATGTGCGTTTTAAAAGCACCTTTTGGTTCTTCGGGACAAAATATGCGCAGAATAAAATCGACTAAGCTGGATAAATCCGAAATCAGTTGGATTAAAAGATTATTAAAAGAACAAGACTCCCTAGTCGTTGAACCTTGGTTTAATAAAGCCATCGAGTTCTCTTACCAGTTTAAAATAGATGGCGAAAAAATTTCTCTGCTAGGATTGTCACGATTCTTGACCGATCTGAGAGGACAGTACAAAGCCACGTTTGTCGGGAGGAAATCCGACGAGCTAGACGAAAATCTCGTTAAATTTATGTACAATCCAGTCAATGGATATAAGGATATTTTGACCTTTTTTAAATGCGTTGCTGAATTTGTTGCAGAGCAATTGAAAAATGCAAAATATGAAGGCCCCGCTGGCATCGATGCTTTTATCTATAGCGATAAAAACTCGAAATATGGTTTTAGATTTAAAGTCTTGTCCGAAATAAATCCACGCTACACTATGGGACGGGTTGCTTTAGAAATATCAAAACGCATACAAAGTGGTGCTTTTGCAGTTTGGGCACATATTAGGATCGAAGATATTCTTAAGAACGGTTTTCATTCTCTCGAAGATTTTACCACTCAGATTCATAACAAATTTCCTGTTATTAAAAAAGATGGCCTAAAACCCTTGATCAAAGAAGGCATCCTATTTACCAATGATCCTAAATCAGCAAAATTTGTTCTCACCACTCTTATTGTTGGCAAAACAGTTCTACAGGAATTTATGAGTTTTTCAGGGCTAAAAATTTTGCAGTGAAGTTAAAAAGTTTTGGTTTCCATAAGAGTTAGGGATCAGTGTTATGCTGAGTTTTTAGTCGAAGATTAATATATTCATAGAAGTTTTTTGTATCAACTTATTTGCCTTCTTTTTATATCTTTCATATGATAATATGTTCTCCAAAATAATATGATATCAATAAAAGAATAATATAATAAATTGAAAATATTTTTAGCATCACTCCCATCTTCAAAAGGAATATTAAAAAAATTCTTTATTATAAAACCTAATACAAAATAAGCAATTAAATTAAGAATGAATAATTTAATAATTAAAATAAACTGTATACTTGCAAATTTACCTAAAAAGTCACTGCCTTTGCTTCTCCCATTAGCAACATATGAAAAATAAAAAGTCAATAAAAGCAATAAGCTCGAAAAAATATTTCTCACTTGGCTATTAACATCATTATCCACTTCATTCATTAAAAATATATTAAAAGCTGAAAAGAGAAAACCCGTTGCAAAAAAATATTTGAATCTATCTTTTTCCATGAATCTATTTTCAATAATTTGCGATTTTAATTTTTCGATGCTCCAAAAATACATAAAAGTCCTTATAGTAAGTATGCAACGTAATTTTTATCAGGATAGAATAGTGCATTTCATTATATTGATATCTATGCCTTCTGATAGTAAAATGTATTTAACTGTATAAATTTTATATCCGTCGATTCATTAATATCTGTAGTTAATTCACATTTCCCATACGAAGAGCACTTTAAAAAATTTGAGTCATTTCTTAAAACATAATTTGAGTTGGAATTTAGAACTAAACTAAATAGAAAAAATGCATGACTGGGTTGTATGAGATCCGTATTTGCTAGATAATACCTTCCATTATCAAGATCTATTTTTAAATTGCTTAGATTTCCTGCAAAAGTAAAATAAAATAGATCATTTTCTCTAACGAATGATCCACATGGCTTATTGTCTTCTGGTTCTAGTTTAAAATACTTTGTTCTTGCTTTTAAAGGTGACGATACTTTTGACAAATAAGAATAGCTTGAAAAGATCGATTTTTCTGGCGAAATATAACTTTCAATACTTGAAGTTTCTTCTGATATAGAAAGCATTAAATAGGCGCTGCAATATATCAGCGGTTCTCCATGATAATCATAAATCAATGAATTATCATTACTGCTCATTGTATAGGCATTGATATTTACTGAAATGGATAAAAATAAATAATTTATTAAACCATGGAATTTCATTAACTTCTCCTTATTATTATAATAATTTATATATTATATAACATATTATAATTCAATTTTTTTTATTATTTATTTTTAATTTTAATAAAAATATAAAATTTAACTTGTTTTTAACATTATAAATTTTAATTGTCTTGACTACGAAGTGATCATAACCCCCATTTCAAGTTGACACTTTTTCACCAAGAAAAGGGGAGCCAATGGACAAGTTAGCAGAGCCCCATGTAGGAGATTCGGGTACCATGAAGAATGTGAAAAATTTGAGGAACATTTCAATTTGGGGTTGAGTTTATCAGTACTTTCCCGTGTAAGCACCAGCTCCACCCAGTTACTCTGTCTAGCTGGAAAAGGAGCTTAAGTGTGACTGAAAGCACAATAAAAACAAAGGATAATATGGAAGAAATACTAGCAGAAATTGGGTTATGATCAATTTATTAAATAAAAAATGGCAATCTATATCTCTATAATTTACCATTTATTTATTAATACTTCTTCGTAATTTAATTAAAATTAACTCATTTTATTATTCATAAATAAATTCTATGCTTATTTTCCCTGTTTCTATATCCAATTGAAAATGGCAACCCTGCCAATAAGGTTGATTTTGCGACATCATAAATTCACGGAGTTCGGCAAGTAATCTACGTAATTTTCCGCCTGCAATTCCTGTTTCAGTTACCCAATTTTGTTCTCCATTATTATTTATATAATCGAAATTAAATGTAGCACAATCATTTTCTTTTACTAATTCAGATTTCATTATAATTATTTTACCATCTTCTGGAATAATATTATGCAAAATTTGTGCAATTTTTTGATATATTTCTTGATCTTTCGTCATTGCTATTTTCCTTTTGGAGAATTGTTAAAGTTTTTTTCTACAGACTTATTATTTCCAATTTTATACTGGACTTTAAACTCATCTGGCCTCTTTCCATTGCTCAAATACACTGGTATAATCTTCACTTCAACTCTATCCCCTAACTTCAAGGCATCCGCCCAAAGATTTTCCATTTTATTCCATTCACGACGATTTAAATTTGAATCCATTGGCACTAAGTTGATGGCTTCACTTGGCCCCCCAAAGCGATTGGCAATTAAATGCCCCCCTTCATCTCCAGGATTTCCTTGTTTTCTTACTTTTGTTTGCTCATAGCTATATCTATCTTTATTTTGCAATTTTAGTTCTGCAAATACAAATTTAACTCTACCTTGATCATCTGTCTCATAAACTGTACTATTGTCAACTAAATATTTTGAATTTTTTTGAGGATTTCTGAG
Source organism: Fluviispira vulneris (assembly GCF_014281055.1). Classification (NCBI taxonomy): domain Bacteria; kingdom Pseudomonadati; phylum Bdellovibrionota; class Oligoflexia; order Silvanigrellales; family Silvanigrellaceae; genus Fluviispira; species Fluviispira vulneris. The sequence continues at coordinate 79,872 of NZ_JACRSE010000007.1, forward strand.
TTCCGGATTCCAGTTTCCATTATCTCCAGATTTTAATTTGATGAAATCTTCTTCGCCTTGCTTACCTATATATTCATGAATTAACTTAGGCCTTTCAATTTCTAAATGAGTATTTGAAGGTAAATATTTTCCTCTTTTAACATCTTGATACAATAAGACCCAATCTCCATTTATACTCTTTTCTATTTTTAAACCTTTTTTCCTAACTTCATTGCCTATCTCTATTAAATAATTTTCGCCTTGTTCTTTTAATACAGATTCTAGAGATTTTTTTCCTGTTAATAATTTATAAGTATCATCATATTGCTTGGTCAATAATTTCTGTTCATCTTTTGAAAGATTATTTTTTTCTAGCCAATCTTCTCCTCTAGACTGAAAATTTTCAATCCAATTTTTTACTATAATTGCGACAGCGGGATCCTTGTAATTATCTAATACTCTAACTAATGTTTTATTTAATATTAATTCTGCAACTGCCTCTTCTCCATATTCCGATACAAGATCTTCAAATCTTTTTTTGCGTTCAGATACCATTGATATTTCTTTAACAAATTCATCAAATGATAATATATATTCTCCAGCAGTTGCTACTTCTGATATTTTTTCTGAAATATTTTTTTTAAGTTTATTTGAATTATTTATAATACTTTCATATCGAATTTCTTTAGCTAATTCAACAAAGTTCAAAGCTGTTCTTAAGTTATTATTCTCCGTCTCAATCTGAGTGGAGTTCGTAATAGCTGCAACATTTTCGCTACCAAGACCTGTGGCAATTGCGGCAATAATACTTGTGACTAAATCTTTTCTTTTCTCTCGCTGAACAGGATCCAACTCTGCAGGATCATCTAGTAAGGAGTTCACCACAACGCCTGCGGCTGCACCCATGGCGGCTTCTGCACACGTATTTGTTACGCTCCCTGCGGCACACCCCAACAGCGCATGCAGAGCAATATGTCCTGGTGAACCTTCGCCACCTATATTGTCTGCTATCTCTTTTATTTTCTCTGCGCCTAAACTCTGGAGATAATTTGCAGCAAAAGATTGAACAAAAGCAATATTGGTTCCACCCACATTTCCGCTTAAGGCTGCTGTTAAAGCAGTGCTTATCTGTCTATAAGTGCCACCGGGTGCCCATTTTTTTAAGTCTTCTATTTTATTTTCCAAATCTATAACTGATGGGGAGTCTTTGCTTTCACCTGCATTTAATCTTTCTTCAAGCTCTTTTTCATAAGCTTGCTCACTCTTCATTTTATTCTGTATGAAGGTTCCCAGTTCTTTTGAAAAACTTTTTACTATTTCAAATTCTGCCCGAATTTTTTCTTCATCAAATATCACTTCTAATGGTTTGTGGGAATCCTCGCTGTTACGATTAACTCCTGCAATTATTTCTTGTGATGTTTTTCCTGTCAGAGCAAGTTGCCCTGCTTCATCACGAATTATTATGTTTCCTTTTCCTACTGTGCTTTTTGTTACGTTAGAATGCGCGTCTGAAGAATACAAAGGAACTGGCGGAACGGCTGACACTCCTCCTACATAATCGACATTAATTCCTCCCGTAATCTGCATAGCTTTGAACCAAGCTTCATTGTTGATATCTTGGTAATTAAATGTCCCTGTATCCAGAATATTTAATTTTTCTTCTTCTGCCTTTTTACTACTTGCTATCACTCCACCATCGAGTTGGGTGTGGCCTTTTACTTTTATTTGATATCCACCATCACCAGCCTGAATTCCAGATTGCTCGATAACGCTCTGGTAATGACTTGTAATATTTGTAATTCCAAAAAGCGCTCCGCCCGAACTTGCACCTGCACAGATTGGAGGAATACAAACACTCGCATTCGCAGAATACTCATAATTTTTTGCAAGACTTGTATGATAGTCCTGTAAACTTTTAATATAAAGATTTCCATCGACTGTTCCGCTAACTTGCTCGCCTTTTACCACTGCACCAATGAGGTTAGTATCACCGCCAGATTCAATAATTATTTTTTTACTGCCGATAATATGTGAATTATTCTGTATAACTTGTTTACTTGCTGTGTCGCCATTGTTGCCAGAAATCGATCCTTCAAGAGTGATCCCATTTGTATCTGCACCTAAAACAGTTCCAACTCCAATATCCCAATTAAAAGACTCACTTTTATTTTTATTTTCTATTATATTTTGTGATGCTTTTGCTAAAATATCTCCTTCAGCTTTTAATTTTAAAATATTTCCTGCTTGAACTCGGGAACCGATGATATCGATAGTGCTCTCTTTGCCTGCACCCCACGCATGTAAATTAATATTTCCACCAGCAAGAAAGCCCGATTCTTTTGCTATTTGTGACTTTGACTCATTAGAAATACCTGAATAACTCTCCCCATATGTTTCCGTTACCTTAACGCTGGCTATGCTTTTAGGATCTATTCCTAAAGCATTTAAGGAATTTGAAACGCTCATCCCTGCAGCCAGAGTAGCCAGTGCCTGCATCCGTGGATCAGTGGTTTTTTGTGAATTTTCATATGAACTTTTAAGTGTCTGCCCTGTGCTGAGTAGAATATTACTACCAGCTGTATTTATACCTTTAATTGAGAGTTCTTTTTGGTGGCTGCTTTCAAATATATCTAATCTACATGCAGTTTTTTGAAAGCTATAAAAAATACTTTAATGCAAATCTAATTACAGTTACAGTAAATGGAACTTTTATAAATGCAGTAAGGGCGAAGCAATGATCGGGAAAACTAAAATTGGAAAGGGAACAAAAGTCATGCAAATGGTAGATAAGGAAGGGGCTTAGATTCTCTAAATATAGATTTTTTATAATCCACATCAGTCACACCATCTAATGAAAACCATAAAAAAACCCGTATCACTTACCAAATCTAAATATATACTTGCAGATAGTGCATACAACTCTGATAAACTAGATCTTGAGTGCAAAAAGTTAGGAATAAGTCTTGTTGCATAGCATAAACTAAATCGTAAAAACCTTACCCAAGATGTACGGGAGGTACTAAGACTTAAAAAGCGGCACACCGTTGAAAGAATAAATGCGCATTTAAATAATTATCGAAAAGTTAATGTTCGGTATGAGCGAGACCCTAAACTATTTGAGAATTTTATATGGATGGCGCATTGCTTAATATTTATTAAAAAATTCAATATTCATAATGATTACTTGGTGGCTTAATCATTTTGGAAAGCTTCTAGAAAAATAATTACTTATTCCAATAGAAATGATATAGTAATTAATATCCATTTTTTTATTTATTAATCATAAATAAAATCTATGCTATATTTCCCAGTTTCTAAGTTAACTCTAAATTCACAACCTTTCCAAGAAGGCTGATTTTGTGAAATATAAAATTGACGCAGTTCTACAAGTAAATCATTTAATTGTGATCCATATTCATTTCCTGCTGTTAACCATTTTAATTGATTTTCATTATCAATGCAGTCAAATTCAAATTTACAAACATCATTTTCTTGAGACAATTCAGCTCTCATCAAAATAAACTTTGAATTTTTAAGAGCCATATCCATTAAAATAATTCCAATTTTATTATAAATATTGATATCATGGCTCATTTTATTTACCCCTAGTAGTGTTTTTAAAAAATATTTCGACTGGTCTGTCACCACTTATCAAATATTCTACCCTAAATTTTTCGGGGCGTTTAGAATCACCAGAATAAGTTGGTTCAATTTTAACATTCACCTCTTTACCTTCTTTTTTTGCAGTTGCCCATAAGTTTTCCATCTTTTTCCATTCTCCTTTATTTAGATTTCCATCCATAGGTACCAAGTTTATTTTTTCACCTGGTCCTCCAAGTATAGTTGCAATTAAATGTCCTCCTTCATCCGCAGGATTTCCTAACTTGCCAACTTTATTTTGCTGATAAGTATTTCTATCCTTTGATGCAGGTAAAATAGTCCCTTCAACACGAATTGCTCGTCCTAAATGGTCTGTCTCAAAAGTTTGCGTATTGTCAACATTATAAATTTTATTTGGTTTTGGATTATTAAGCTCTATATTCCAACTCCCTTTTTTACCTGAAGTTAGACCAATTACTTCTTTAACTTCCCTTGATGAATAAGGAGATTGATCTCCTAAAACACTACCTTTGTCTTTTAACTTTGGGTCGATATTGACCAAATAATTTTTGCCTTCGTCCCATTTCTTAAAGATTTCGTTTTCTTTATCCCCTTTTATCGTGAGACCTGGATTGACGAGTTCGTTTTTCCAATACTCTTCTGATTGCTTACTTTTTACTAATTTTTCTACATAATCTATGCCTTTTTTATCAACTAGTTCTTGCCAAGTTGTTTTTCCTTCGATGATTTCTTTTAAATACTTGCTTTCTTCAATATTTTGATAAGTCAATCCTACTGATGGTTTAGGTGTTACGAGTGTGTAATATTTCGTCTCTGGATCTGTTACTTTTACTACCCAATTTCCACCTGGGGACTTTATCAAATCTATCCCTTTGTCTCTTCTTATCTTAGATAAATCATTGATTACATAATCTATACCATTTTCTTTAATTAAAATTTCTACCGATGTATCTCCTGTAGCTAATGCATTAATATCTGCATATTGCTTTTCCTTTAATTTTATATATTCAGGTTTATAACCTTTCTTTATCAGCCATTCTTTGCCTTTTTCTGCAATTTCTTCATATTTATTTTCTAATCTTTGACCTACTTTAGATTTTCTAATTATTTTAAACGCACTTTTTGTCGATTTATCTACAATGTAATTGACAACAAAATCTTCGCCATATTCTTTTGCTAAATCATCAAAACTACGATTTCCTTCTGTTACAGAGAGTAAATCTTCAGCTATTTCATTTGCTGTATAAACGGTAAGCATGCGGCCCGCTATCATTAGCACTACTTCGCCGCCTTTAACCATAAAATTTAAAAAATTATTCTCCGTCTCAATCTGAGTGGAGTTTGTAATTGCTGCAACATTTTCGCTACCAAGACCTGTGGCAATTCCGGCAATAATACTTGTGACTAAATCTTTTCTTTTCTCTCGCTGAACAGGATCCAATTCTGTAGGATCATCTAGTAAGGAGTTCACCACAACGCCTGCGGCTGCACCCATGGCGGCTTCTGCACACGTATTTGTTACGCTCCCGGCGGCACACCCCAACAGAGCATGCAGAGCAATATGTCCTGGTGAACCTTCGCCACCTATATTGTCTGCTATCTCTTTTATTTTCTCTGCGCCTAAACTCTGGAGATAATTTGCAGCAAAAGATTGAACAAAAGCAATATTGGTTCCACCCACATTTCCGCTTAAGGCTGCTGTTAAAGCAGTGCTTATCTGTCTATAAGTGCCACCGGGTGCCCATTTTTTTAAGTCTTCTATTTTATTTTCCAAATCTATAACTGATGGGGAGTCTTTGCTTTCACCTGCATTTAATCTTTCTTCAAGCTCTTTTTCATAAGCTTGCTCACTCTTCATTTTATTCTGTATGAAGGTTCCCAGTTCTTTTGAAAAACTTTTTACTATTTCAAATTCTGCCCGAATTTTTTCTTCATCAAATATCACTTCTAATGGTTTGTGGGAATCCTCGCTGTTACGATTAACTCCTGCAATTATTTCTTGTGATGTTTTTCCTGTCAGAGCAAGTTGCCCTGCTTCATCACGAATTATTATGTTTCCTTTTCCTACTGTGCTTTTTGTTACGTTAGAATGCGCGTCTGAAGAATACAAAGGAACTGGCGGAACGGCTGACACTCCTCCTACATAATCGACATTAATTCCTCCCGTAATCTGCATAGCTTTGAACCAAGCTTCATTGTTGATATCTTGGTAATTAAATGTCCCTGTATCCAGAATATTTAATTTTTCTTCTTCTGCCTTTTTACTACTTGCTATCACTCCACCATCGAGTTGGGTGTGGCCTTTTACTTTTATTTGATATCCACCATCACCAGCCTGAATTCCAGATTG
>NZ_JACRSE010000008.1 GCF_014281055.1 Fluviispira vulneris
GGGGTAAAACCTTACACGGTTATTGAACATCCTACGCAATCAAATCAGCGTCACAATTCAGGACACCTGCAACAAGGAATTAATTACGGGATCTTGATCGGCGTACTCCAATATTTTGAATATGATTATAGAGAAATATACCCGATTAGCTGGACATCAAAATATTTTAAAGGAATGGACAAAAATCTTAAAAAAGAGCGTGGTATTTTAGTTGCATCAAGATTAACAAAAAAAGAAAATCTAATTTTGCCACGAGCTAGAACACCACACGATGGAATCGCTGACGCAATTTGTATTGCAATGTATGCACTCCAATATTTGTAAAAATCAACCATCATTTGATGGGTAAAATTTTAAAATTTGACTTTGAGTATGTTTGTAATTATTCTACGTTTTACTGAACTAGGCTGAGATCTAAAAATAAAATTTAGGTTCAGGAGGCTGAGAGTTCAATAAAAGCTCGCTTCTAGTTTTAGAGGTAACACTACAACATGGGTACCTATATGTAGTTATTTAAAATAAGCTCATCTGCCTAGAGTAGAAAGAGATAGCCCTGCGCTCCGCCTAGGGCTTTTTTTTTATTAAAACATTGATTCATAGGGTATTTTAAATTTCTCGTGTATTTTTTTCATGAGATCTTTTGATAAATCTCGTGTTCCCTTTAATATTCCGTTAATATTTGGTTGTTTAACTCCTAAATATTCAGCTAATTGTGTTTGTGAAAATCCATTGTCTTCTAGTAAAAACTGTATTAAATCTTTGGGTGTAAAATAATATTTGGGGTTAATATATTTATCATCATAGTATCCCATTAATTCCAACAATATTTTAAAAAGTTTGCTCTCCTCATCATTTAACGAATGATGATCTAAATTGTCCACAAAATTTTCAGCTTCTGTATATTCGCCATCATTTCTGATTGGTTTGATTTCAAATCCCCTTAAATACATAAATAACCTCTCTTTCTCGCTGCTATAATTTATAAATTTTCAGATTAACTTTAGAATACTCAGCATGAGTCCAAAAAGCCTTTAAATAAATTACCTGATACTCAAAACTTATGTGTGTAATCATTCTGTACTTATTACCCTTTACATCAAATACAATGCGAGAATCTTTTGTAGTATCCGTCGCTATCAAGTCAGACTGAGGAAAATCTTTTTTAAGATCTGCAAATGAAGCCCATTTTGCTTTGTTTGTAATCAGCTTAAAGCTCTGAAGCCATTTTTTTGAGTCGGGATATTGCTCAGCATACTCATTTAACCGTCCTGTAGTAATGATCCTCACGTGAAGCCCTCCTTAGCTATCGCTCTTCAATAAATAAACTTTATATCAAAATGATATAGCTGTCAATATCAAAATGATATAATTTTTTAGACGATATAATAACAACGAAGCCCTATACCAACCCTATTTAAGTGTAAAAATAACATTTAAAAGGATGATTTTTCACACATCATAATGCAGGTTATCATAAGTGAAATCAATATGTTACATTTTCGGGCAGTTTTTAGCTACAGATTTTGTTGTTAGAATGTCCAAAAGGGTTGGCTAAAGTTTTTTGTTCTGCAAATTTTTAACGCTACAATCAATATTGAAGATAAATATACTTTTATGAATCAGGAAAAATAAATGAATGACAACATTAAAGAAAAAAATAGAGCATTATCTAATGATCTTAATAAAGAAGTGCTTAAAATTCAGCTTAGATATGATTTTGGGATAGTTCTTATAGGATTTTCTGCTTTAAGTTTTAGCATACAGTTCTCAAATAAAAGTAATGATATATATAATATTTTGCTTATCCTTTCTTGGTTATCTATTTTATTTAGCGAAATTGTACTCGCTTTTAGGGTTCATTATATAATTAAATCATTAAAATTGAATATTAATCTTATTGAAAATAAAGAAGACAAAAGTTTAATAAATAAATATAATAAAAACAATTATTGTTTAAGCGCCTTATTTATTACATACCATGTTTTTATTTTTATAGGATTTATTTTATTTATTATTCATAAATTTATAAATATTCTTTAAAAAAATAAACTCTGTAATATTAAATCAGAGGATTTAATATCATTATTTATTTTTTTATTTAAATTATCAAGCCTTTCAATTTGCAAACTAAAGCGAAATATAGATTTATGTCCGTTAAAGTTATTTTTGAAGTGTGTTAATTCACTAATAATACTAATTAAAACTTCTTTATCAGTAGGATCATTCAACATGAGGACTCCTAAGACGAATTTGATTTCTAAATCAAGTAGCAATGTATCATTTTCTTTACAGGCTATACATTGTTGGATGGGTTGAAACTCTAACATTAAAACCTTTGCAAACTCCTTCAAAATTTAATTTTAAACTATTTGCATATTCCAAAGCTTCAGATTTTTGATCACGTTTAAAAGTTTTTAAAGCTTCTTGATTTACATGCGAATATTTACGCTTTCCATCATTGTCGAATTCATATGATTCAATATAAACATTATAAGTATAATCTTCATTAAAATTATCATACATGATACCATTATTTATTATCTGCTCTTTCATTTTATTAAACTCCTTCGTTATGATCATGACAATATTCAATCCGTCTCTCTATTTCTTCTATCTCACGCTCTAAAAAAATTTGATGACGCAAAAATGGGCGAAACCTAAGCAACGAAAAATCAAATTTGTTACATTTTTTTCTTCTTTTTTTTGATTTCTCTATTTTTAAATGCTCTAAATAACTATTTAAATGAGTATTATAGTCGTTGTTATGGTCTACGCAGGCCGATACATTAGTCTCTAATAACATTTGTTGCCTCCTTTTATCAAAATTTTAATCTCTTTTTCTATAATTTCAACCATTTTTTACTGCTCTCATGAAGTCTAGGCAGACGCTCGCTTTCTCATGTTTTTGCAAAATGCACACAAAAACCTTAGTTTTGCAAAAATATGCAAAAATATGAGAATTAAAACACTTTAAAAATATGGATAACTATTTTTCTGTTTTTGCACATGCAAAAACTTTTTTTTATTTAATAAAGATCTTATTAATATATTGTTGGTTATGTCTATTAAAAATATTGGAGCTATAAATGAATTTACTAGATAAAAAAAAAGAAAAATGTACCGATTTATTAATGTTTATTTCTCAAAATATTTATAAATATAAACGAAATATTTTTTCATTAATTCTATTTATTCTGGTTTTAAAATTGATAATGCTAGAAGCTATTTTTAAGATAACTCTAGACTTTACAATTAGATATTGAATACTTTATTTAGCCGCACTTATGCGGCTTTTTTGTTGTTATTAATTGCGTTTAATAGAGTATAGCGTTTATTGTCGTCATATAAATCTGACACGTCGTGAAACTCGTAGCTATCACCATTATCTAAAAATATCTCAACATTATTGTATGTGGTTTCGTCGTCGATACATGTGTATTCTGAGTATACAATATCTATAATATATGATGACAAATCCTCGTATATATCAATGCAGTCTGGAGCGTTAAAATCGTTTTCAGAGTAGCTATAATGTTGGTCTTCGGAATACGTTTCAAACACATACAAAGTTTGTAAATTTTTAGATAGAAAAAATGTTTTGTAAATATCAGATTTGTTGAATGGTTTGTAGTGTGTTTCGTCAATCTCAATCAATGTTGAACTGTCGTTTGCATAGCAATTATCAAAATAGCGTTCACTATAATGTGTCATGTCTCGTCTCCGCTTTGGGATTTAGTTGCCATCACCTTGATGACAAGGGTACTTTACAGTACGAACAAAATATTGTCAACTTACAAAAATTAAAAATAATAACATGATATACTTGACAATGTTTATTTTACATGTACGATCAAAATGTTCATAGTGAACACAAGCAATCCTCAAAATGGAGACCAGACTATGTATAGCTACATCGCACGCAATTTTGAATTAAGAAAAATGATTTTTAGTTTGCACGAGAGAGTTACAATCGAATCTAGACTACGCAACATACGCATGAACAAATCAGATGTTAAAATTCTAAACGAAATGGGCAAATGCAACGAGTTTGCAGATTTTAGCGATGATGATCTATATTACGTTTATCTAGTTTTAAAACATTCTAACATAAATACATCAGAACAAATAAAAGCACATCTTGAATTAATTGATAACAAATTAATTGAGTTCACAGAGCCGAACTAATAGCTCTGTGCTTTATATTTGGAGTATTTATGAGTGCGTTAAAACTATTTAATATTTCATACAAATATATTGATGATCAGTTTGATTCAAATGTTATTATTTATGCAAAATCTGAACTAGATGCTAAAAAAGTTTTTTATGAATTGATAGATTTGGGTTATTTTTTCGATGATAGTATTATTTATTCTGTAATAAATAAGGAAATGCAATGATAGTAAATGAAATTACAACAGAATGTGAAGACGGTAGCATCAAAATTGAAATTATAATAGATGATAAAAAAATGTTTTCTTTAAAAAATAGCGACCTAGATTCGTGGTCGCTAAATGATAATTTTGATGACTGCTACATAATAACACACATGATGGAATTAGCATATAATGCTGGAAAAAATGGAGAAAAATTAATAATTACAAAAGAAGAAAACGAGGAATAAAATATGAAAGCACTAATTTTAGATGTTGAGACAACAGGATTAGATTGTAAAAAAGATTCAATTATTGAGGTTGCAGCAATTGTTGTTGATCTAGAAAGCAAAATAATTGAAGCAGAGAGATCTTCTTTAATATATGCGGTAACAAATCAAGATTCAGAAAAAATCACGGGCATAACACAGGATATGTTAGACGGAGTTAAAAACTCATTTGCTGATCCGTTTGATTTAATTAAAACATACGCACAGCGATGTGTATGCGTGATTGCGCATAATGCTGAATTTGATAAATCTTTTGTCGAGCAAAGCGGAATAATTTTAAAGAATAGCGACAATCAAATTTTGGAATGGATCTGCTCGTATCGCGATATCACGTATGACGTACAAACAATAAATAAAAAATTAACTACGATTGCAGACACGTACGGCATTGTTGCTGATGGTGCTCACAGAGCATTAGCAGATGTGACTATGTTAGCTCAAATTCTGTTTAAATTACCAAATTCAATTGATCAAATTACTCGAGCAATTGAAGAAAAGAAAAAACCAGAAATTAAAATAATATCGTTAGCTAAATTTGAGCAAAAAGAGGACGTAAAAAAAGCTGGGTTTAGGTGGAACCCTGCGGATAAAATTTGGTGGAAAAATGTACGATCTGCAAACGATTCTGAGTTACAGAGTATCATCAAATCATTTGCATTTGACGTGAGAATTGCCTAGCATGTTTGCAATAGTCTAGAGTAATAGCTAGACATATTTAATATAAAATTCATGAGAGGTTTATAAATTGCAAACATATCTAATAATAATCAGCTATAAAAAAGAGAAATATCCTCCTAGAGACTACGATTGGGAAAATAACGCAATAGTTTATCAATCAAAATTGTTACAAAATAAAATTAAAGCAGTAGCTAAAGATTTTTTTATTAGTAAATATAAAGAAGAAAACATAGATAAACTAACTATTTATATACGTTATGTTTACAAAGATAAAACACTGGGTAACGTTAAAAAATATAAACTTTGGTCAGAGTTAATTTTTAATTGTGAAGAAGAATCTTTTGATTCTGTTGAAAATGCATCAAGAACAACAAAAATAATGCGCAATTTATCAGAGGAAAAGAGAGAGAAATATATTTACAAAAATCGCGTTAATCGTCCGCATAAAAAAACAGGCTCGAAAGCTCCAGCGTGGTTTGTCGCGTTATTGGAGCTTCCAAAAGGTGAATATTTAGCTAGGGAAATTGCTGAAAAATTAGGTATATCACACATCAATTTAAAAATTGTTTTAAAATCTCGTGGCATTGAGCCACTCGGAACGAAACGAATCAAGGGTAGCACGAGAAGCTTTGTTTACTACAATACGTCACAGTTTAAGGCTATTTCTAAAGAGGAAATTGAGGAAGCACGAGTAAAATTAAAAGAGGAAAAATAAAATTGTAGTACTTTTTTGACTCGTTTTCTCTATTATTTTGTGTTATGTTAGTTCTGAATTAAAGAGGAGATCATCATGCAAAATTTAGTTAATATTGATTTGTTTGGTATGAGCGCTCTAGTAAGAAAAGTTTCAGACTCATTCATTTATGAATCAAAATATTTTATAGAGTACGTTAATGGCCTTTATTTTTGCTATGTTCAGAGAAGAAAAGCAAAGGGGAGATGGTCTAAAAAAACGATTGTGGAAAAATCTAACAATAGAATTTTCATTGATTATGCAGATAGTGAGCTGGGAGTAATGCTAAAATGACACAGATTTATCACTCGAGAATAATTCTAATATCTGCAATTATATCTAGTATAATTTCGTTAGTATATTATGTAATTAAAACCGTAGATATAAATTTTAATATTAATGTATATTTTAACTCAAATAATAGTTCAAGTATTTTTTTGTTGTTATTAATAGTGTTTATTACTACTGTTTTATCTATGTATTTATTTGTGTTTATATCAAATAAACATAGAAATAAAATGATTTTAAAGGCTAAAAAAGAATTCGATGAATTTTATAAATGAAGGAATAAAAATGAGTATATTTTATATATCCGTCATGGCTCATTATAATTATAAGGACACGCTAGAATTTTATTTTGATAACGAAGAAATCGCTGGGAAATATATAATGGATATTATAACTAGATTAAAAAAAGAGCACGATGATATAAATGTTAAAAAATATGACATTGAAAAATCCTGTCATGTTTATAACGGAAAAAGCATAAACCATGTATATAAAATACATGAGCTAAAAAAGTTTGAGGCTTAAATATGACAAATCACACGGGCGCATACATTGCATTTAATAATTTTGATTATAAATCTATTTGCACATGGCCTGACAGGACTATTTTAATACCAAACAGAGATGATGTTTATAACGAAACGTTAAATGAATTTTTTCCGCGTGGGTTTTATTTTGAGATATATTCAAAAAATCCAGACTCATATTTTTTAAGTCCAACCGTGCCTACTCTTGAAGAATCTGAAAAACTAGGTTATAAAATGCTCTTAATTTATTCCAATTGTCCTAATCATGAATTTGAGCGCAGAAAATACACTAGTAATTCTGGATTTTGTAAACATTGCGGTTTGTTTAGTCTGAATCCATTTCCTCTTAGATTTAAATGCAGTATATGTAGTATTGCTACAGAATACTGTAAAAATGATGATAATGTTTATTTTTGCGAGAAACATCGAGAGAATAATATTTCATACGATAACGAGGTATTTTTAAACAATAAACGATATTCTAAGCGCGTAAATATCAGAATGCTCAGAGAAAATATTGATAAAAAATATTTTTGTAATATTGAAAACATGTTTGAATTGAAATTTGAATACAATTTATATTAAATATTAATTTATGAGGCTCTAATATGACAAATTACGCGGGCGCAAAAATTGCATATAATTATTACAATTATGGATCGATTTGTGAATGGAGTTCGGGCGTAACTCTGGTTCCACATGACGACGACGAACGATTAGAAAACGGTGAATATAAATTTGTTGGTTTTTATTTTGAAGTTTATTTAGATAATCCAAAAACGTATTATTGTAGTTCTGTAGCGCTTACGCTTGAAGAAGCAGAGAAAAATGCATTTGATAAATATCAGTCATATTTAAATTGTAGTGGCCATGAATATGAGCGTAGGAACTACAAAAATGGCGTGGGTTTCTGCAAACATTGCAATCTATTTAAATCAAAAGCATTTCTGCCTTTAACGCTGTGCGTTGTGTGTCAAAATCCCACGCAATTTTGTCGTGATAAAAATGAGAACTATTATTGTGAAATGCATGAGTCCAGTAATAATGATGAGCATTACCTTAGCAGAAAAAAGGCACGTGAGAACATGCGTAACAGAAAAATTGACACTGAGAAATTTAAAAAAACATTAGAAATTGTTGTAAATAGCATTGCAAAAGAAAAGAATATTTGAGTTCAATTTTATTATTTCATCCACACTAGACAACCAAATGATTTAATAATATAAAACTTCTATATTTTTGAATGCAATGATTTTCAGAAATTTATTTTCACATGAAGGGATCATTATGACTGATGTATTTTTTTTCATATGCTTTATTTTTCTATTACTATCATTTTTTTCAATATTTGGAATAATTTACCCTAAATTAACTTTATTTAAATACTTGAAAAGTAAAAAGAGAAAATTCTTTATTTATTCTTTTTTAATATTTTCTCTTGCTTTTTTATTTTTAGCACCTCATGCTGTTGATAAAAATAAAGTTCAAAATATTGATGCTAAGGTTGACAATAGTGTTAAAAACAATACAGATAATATAATGTTAAATGAAACTTTAGTTGAAAAAAATACTGATAATAAAGCATTAAGTAGTAACGAAAATATAGCCAATATTGATAATGTAATTGATTTTAATGATTTTAAAAAAAGATATAACGAAATAGCAAAATCATCTAAACTACTTAAGACAATTGATAAGCTATCCATTTACCCACAAGAACCTAATAGCAAAATTTTTACAAAAAATGTTTGTTGCTCTATAATATTTGAATTTGCTAATGACTCATCTCTTAATAAAATAAAAGTGTTAGCTCAACGTAATGAAGACTATGAACGGAGTGCTAAAATAGTTGTTAATTTTACCGCAGCTATTTATGCCACTGATTTAAATCTTGAAAAGAAAGAAGCTTTTGAAATTTATAATGAACTTTTTGAAAAAACCAAGCTTAATAAGGTTAACGGAGTCGATTTAAGCTATTATAGTTTAAATGGAATTAATTATGAATTTTACATGAAAGACAGTGATGTTGGATTGGTTATTTATAAAAGTAAAGATAAATCATAATAGTTTTATAAGATATTTACTGAAATACTCAGATTGATAAATCCAGCATTATAGAAAGGCTGATATATGGAATTATCAGAAATTATTAGAGAAATAAGATTAAATGCAGGATTAAGCAAAACAGAAGCTGCTTACATCATACGAAAAAGCCAAAGTGTTTGGAGAGATTGGGAAAACGGAAAAAAGAAACCACGTTTAAATGATCTAAGAAGATTTTGTGAAGAGACAAAACAAGATTTTGGGATTATACGTAGTAAATTCTCTGATATTCATGTTCAAAATAAGCTAAAAAAAACTACCCCTAGTATTAACAAAAAAGAAACTGATGGAGTGTTTTTAATTGCCGATAAAATCACAAACGATATTTTATATGAAAAAAGTGAAACTAGATTTTACTCAAAATTTTGCAAACTAGAACACATCGATGGTGAAATATTAATCACTAGATGGGGTGATAATTCAAAATTTACTAAAACAAAATTTGATATAAACATTAAATTAGCTGATAAAATACTACTAACCGATAAAGCAATTAAAGAGCAAGTTGTTATATTTTTATTAAAATGTAAAGAATTGGGTCTTGAATTAAAGTATGGGCTTTATAATTTCTAAATCCGTTTCTTCTATGAATATTTTGTCAGATTCTTTGCGCTTTAACTCACCATTTTCATTAAAATCAGCTATTGATTCAAAAATTTCATTAGTTTTTTTATTTTTAATAGTTATTTTATCCCCTTTTTTTATTTCTAATTTTTCACTCACCCATTTAATTTCATTCATTTAATCCCCAGCGTCTTCATGATGATCTGCGCCACGACTTTGCTTTTTGTTAGTCTTTTTGAAATTCAATTTCTTTTTGCCTTGATGATGGAGACGCTTTAGTCATAGTATCAAAAAAGGGGAACGCGTTCCCCCAAACTATTGACTCTAACTAATATGCAAAATTTTTAATAGAATATTTTTATTTAAATAGGAGACAATAAATGGGAAAGATTTTGACTGTAACAATCCAAAAAGGGGGCTCGGGAAAAACAACGTGCGCTGTTAACCTAGCCTCATGTCTTGCTTATTCTGGAAAAAAAGTTCTTTTGGTGGACCTTGATTATCAAGCAAATGCTACTGAATTGTTGAATGTTCGTAGTCGTGAATTAAAATCAGAACAATCTGTAGCTAATGCAATTTTAAAAAAAGTTAATTTTAAAAAGTTTGCAGTGAAAACAAATGTAGAGAATTTAGATTTACTACCAAGTTCGACAGCTTTAGAGGAAATAGTTTTACGTCATACAGGAAAGCCTGAACAGCTTTTCTTATTGGCAGATGTTTTAAATGATGTTCGGAATAGTTATGATTTTGTCATCATTGATACAAATCCGAATCCTGATTGCCTTTTTCAGTCAGCACTTCGTGAGAGTGATTTTTACTTGGTCCCAATGTTTGCTGAAAACGACGTGATTGACGGGCTAGCAATGGTTGTTGGCAATGCCGAAAAAATAAAACAATACTACAATTCAAATCTAAAAATGCTTGGATGTGTAATTCAGAAATTCGATAAAAAAAGCGCATTCCAATTAGCAGGTGAAAAGCTTCTAAGAAAAATAGGTAATGAAAATGATATCCACATTTTTGAAACTATTATTCCATTTTCTCAAATGATTTATGGCGCATCGATGAAACATCAAGCACTAATTATTTATAAAGAAAAAAGCCCAATTTCAAAAGCATATTTGAGCCTAGCTGAAGAAGCTCAAAAACAGATTGATTTAGCACAGAAAGAAATTACAGGAGCAACTTCTAAATTAGAAATTAAGAAAGAAAATTACAGTTTAAATTCTATCGAAATAGAGGATCTTGAAATATGAGTACTATTAGTCAAGCGATTGAAGCTGAAAAATTAAGTAGATTTGCTAGCGTTGTTTCTAATTCTGATAGACTAAATACTGTTTTACTTTATGAAAAAGCTGCTGAAGAAAATAAAACGGTGGCTTTAAATGTAAATCAGATAAAATTAAATGAAAATATTAGAAACAGAATTGATATTAGTAAACCTGAATTTTTGGATTTAAAGAATAGTATTGCAAGTGAGGGAGTGATCCAGCCAGTTCTAGTTGAGGTTAGGAGAAACATTGATGGTGATGATTTTGAACTAATCGCTGTCGCTGGTCATAGAAGAATCTTAGCATGCAAAGAACTTGGTATTGAAAAAATTAAAGCTAATCTTAAAGTTTACTCATCTAATTCTTCAAAACGAACTGAACATGCTTTAATTGAAAATTTACTACGTGAAGACTTGCATCCTATTGATGTAGCTGAGGGCTACGCTGATCTAGTTGCGCAAGGATGGGATGCTGACGACATAGCGAAAAAATTTAGTCGAGATAAAAAATATATTAAAAATATAATAAAAGTTGGTCAGTGGCCAATAAAAGCAAGAGAGTTAATCAAAGAGTTCCCTGAAAAATTCAGCCTGCGTTCTCTTTGCAATATTTCCAAAAAAAAGTGGGATAGTGAAGAAAAGCTTTTAGACGAGCTTAAATTTATTTGCGGTTTAGTAAAAGGGGAACGCGTTCCCCCAAGACAAAAAATTACGAGTGAGAAATTTAGTAAATATATTTCTGAAAATAAAATAAGCGATTATGAAAAAAACTTAATAGAAAACGCGTTAAAATTTTTTGGGTTTAAATTTTAATTTGTTAACCAACGAGAGCGCGCAATTGTTCTAGCCCGCCGTTGTTTAATTGTATTACAGCTAATGCAGTGCAATCAAACTGATCATCATATTTTGCTTTCGGAAATTTGCTCATTTCAGCAACATATTCATCGACCCACGGGTTCGTGCGAGGATTTGGAAGATATATATTTCCAGCCTGCTGAAAGGGTTGCACAACTAAACCACGGTTGAATTTTTCAGTTTTAGGATTGAACGGAATTAATCCTGAAATTTTATTTTTCAACATTGAAATAACAGCGCTACCGTTCGCCTTATCTTCAATATATTTCGCATGTGCTAACGGGTATTTACGGGATAGCATTTTCACTTGTTCGATTTGCTGTGGGAAATCCCAGTGACCACGTACTTGATCAAGCAAATAAAGATTAACTCCTTTTTTGCCCCAAACTTGCCCGACGGTAAAATCGTTATCTTCCGATCCTTTGAAAGAAAAATCCCACGTTTGAATAATGCGGTCATAAAAACTGAATGACTGATCGTAATATCGCCAATCCTCTCTTTTGAATAAAGTACCGCTTGCTGGTAACGGATCCTGTTGGTATTGAGCGTTCCAGTTGTATTCACCAATTGTTTCTTTAATGTCTGCAAGCTCATTTAAATCATAAAGCTCAGGAAATAACGCTTCCCCTCTTTTTCTATATATTTCATTCTCTGTTGCTATGGCAGGATAACAAACGACCTGCCATTTATGAGGTTCTGTTCTTAATAAATAACCACTCAAATCGTCTTCATGCCAACGGGTTTGTATTATTAAAATTCCAGCACCTTTGCGACGCCTAGTATAAACCGTGGACTTATACCAATTAATGACCTTATTTCTCATTGTATCCGAGAGAGCTTCCTGCCCATTTTTATGAGGGTCATCAATGGAAATTATGTGACCGCCTTTGCCAGTAATCCCAGAATCCACACTGCCAGCTATAAAAGATCCGCCATAAGTCGTGCGCCATTTTTGTAATGATTTACAGTCTTTTTTAAGATTAAATTTCGGGTAAATCTCTCGGATCCAGTCCTCTTTAATTAAATCCCTGCATTTTCCTGAGAACTCCTCAGATAATGTTTGCCCGTACGATGTAGAAATGTATTCGCCTTTAGGATATTTACCCAGAAACCACGCGGGAAATCTCTCACTAAAATGAAATGATTTTCCATGGCGAGGAGGCATGAACATCATGAGACGAGGTGATTTTTTATCAATTACATCCTGCGCAAATTTCTCTAATCTTCTGCATATATCAACATGTACCCAGCCAGGAATATAATCAGAAAAACTTTTTTTGCAGAAATTTAAAAAGTCATCTTGCTCATGTTTTCTTTCATTAATTTCTCTTAATCTCTCAAGTATTTTAATACGTTCTTTAATATCAATTGTCATTTTTGTTATCTTCAATTAAAGATTTTCTGAGTTCATTCTCGTAAGCTTCAAGCTCCTCTCGTGTCATCTCAGTCACAGATTTATTGTTATTTTGATTGTTAGAATTAAATATATTTATTGAAGAAGTATCTCCGTAATCATCACGAAAACGTTTTGACATCTGATACTGAATTTGATTCCCATTTCCTTTTGCGGTTTTTGCATTATTTAATGCTAGACTTTCCCAATATGCCTGCGATGCAGTGGTGGCAATTTCAAATGATTCTTTAAACTCTGGATTTTCTCTAATCCAATTATAAACTGTTTGTTTTGAAACTTTTATTTTTGATGCGAAATAGTTAACTGAGTAGCCCTTGCTCATGTGCTCTATAATTTCATCATGAAATTTTTCATGAAATGCTGTTTTGCGACCCGCTCCACGGGGGTTTCTTTTTGGTTTTTGTGTTTGTCGTAACATAGTCTTACCTCCTCATGTATTAAACAGAGGAGATAACGGACTGTCTAAATTGCGATGTGAGGGTTTTGTTGGTAAGATGTCAGTTCTACAAAATATTAATTAAACATGTGGCCAGTTTCTTTAATATTTTTATCCATATCTAATTTTAATCTACGCATACATTCAACTGGATCATGTTTAAATTCATCGAGAATAACTCTTCGTTCTGGCGTGTCAGGAGGTAAAACTTTAAGTATTAATGTCGCCATGTTGTTCATATTTCCTTCCAGTGTATTTACTTTTTCTTCTAACACCGAAACGTTTTCTTCCAACTTTATTACTCGCTCCTCATCTGCTTTTGAGTCCATTTTTTCGTGAATTGACATTTTTAGTTCTGATTCAATATATTTTTTAATTTTAGACCCATATTTGAACATCCCAGCTTTAAAATTTACATCTTTTGTTTTCATTTCTTCCTTAGTAGCCATGCAAATCAATGCACCTTTTTGTATCATTTCTTCTCGCCATATTGAAAATGTAACGAAATGGATGCCGTACTCTTGAAGATCTTTGATGCTAATTGATTGCCAGTCTGTAGGTTTTAAAGATTTAGTGTATTTGTCAAAAAAAAGTCGGGAATTTTTGCTTGCGCATGAAATATTGAGATTTCTATCTAAATATTTTCTCATGTTTTCATAGTTTTTTGATTTAGAAACAGCCACCGATTCCTCCGTGAATTTTCGATTGTCCGTGAAACTTTTATATTTTATATGTACACATTATGTCAAATGTCCCATTTTTGTCCTATTCATTGATCCACGCTTTGTCCCAAATTTGTCCCAGATTTGTCCCAACGGACATGTCCCAAGCCAAAAAAATATACTTTGTAACATGCTAATATCGTTAATCCACATGTCCCAAATTTGTCCTAAATTTGTCCCAAATTCTGTCCCACGTTTGTCCCACGTTTGTCCCAAATTCAGATATTAAATATTTGATATTATTAAATTAAAACTCAAAAATCTTACCTTATAGTATATCTATTCTCTAACTACCTCTGTGAAAAGCAAAAACTACGTTAAACAACATCGCCTCTGGCTCGTTGTTGTAATCGCTGAAAAAAACTTTTTTTCAGCGATTATTTTTTAGACAGTGCTAATAAAATAATTTTGATATATACGATATTTTTGTTATTTATATAAATTATATCAATATATTGTCTCTTAAAGACTAAAAAAGCTTCACTTCTGAGTCAGCGTTAATATTTGTGTGTTCAGACATTTCAGATCCGAGGTCACGATAGCCCCAAATTTTTATTTTCCTCTTCATTTTAAGCCAGCGTTTCAAAAAATAGGTACAAACATAGCCCCAGCATTTTAAAATGTTTTAGAAGGGCTTAAAATGATTATGCTTTTTTTTGTAGCACAATATAAAAGAATCTTGTCTTTTCTTCTTATTTAAGCTAAACTTAGTTTAGCCGATAGGACGGCAGGAGGAATATGATATGCACGTAATTAATATGCACGAAGCAAAAACAAATTTATCTAGATTGATTGAAGAGGCGATAACCGACGGAGTTGGGTTTATTATAGCTAAAGCCGGGAAACCTTTAGTGACCGTGGAACCAATTAAAGAAGAAAAGCGCAAAATAGTTTACGGATTAATGAAGGGAAAAATTAAAATCTCTGATGATTTTGATGCACCATGTGATGAAATTAATAACATGTTCTATGGTGACTATAAATGAAGATTTTGTTAGACACGCATATAATAATTTGGATTTTAGAAGACTCAGAAAAATTATCAAAAAAAGCGCGCAAAATTCTTGATAATGCTGACGAAGTTTTTATTAGTTCAGTTTCAGTCTGGGAAATGATGATAAAAATGAATTTGGGAAAATTAGATATAGAAATAGACGATATAAAAAGCATATTTAAAAAGACAAATTTTATTGAGCTACCTTTAAAATTTGATCATATTCTGTCATTAAACGGATTACCCGATATACACAGAGATCCATTTGATCGAATACTAGTTGCTCAAGCTCTATCTGAACCATTGAGACTAATAACAGCAGATCCTTTAGTTAAAAAATATTCTGATTTAGTTGAGTTAGTTTAATATTAATTATTAAAAAATATTTTTAAATAACTCTCATTTTTTCTGCAACGTCAACTGCCATTCGTAGCCCAATACATTCAAAATATCTGTAAATTTCCCCAGCGACGGCTCACGTTTTCCTTCTTCATACTGTGCATATGAATTTTGTCCCGAGCCCAATTCTAACGCTACACGAGACTGAGTTAAACGCTCATTTTTTCGTAATTTTTTAAACAATAATGCAGTTACATAACGAGGTTCAAAGAATTTTACTGAGAAATTATTGTCATCAAAAATCTCAATGCTAAAATCGTCGTCAGTTGCTTTTTCTTTTGAAACTAATTTCAAAATATCCAGTATTTGATTGTTCAATTTTAAAAATAATTCTTCTTTAGTTTTTGCAATCTCTCTGATGTCTAGCAATTCTAATTTACAAATCCAAACATCGCTCTCAAAACCGTAGAATCCTGATATTTTCATAATCACCTCCTATTCTAAAAATTCTACCATCATTTGATGGGTAAATAAACAGTCAATCAAAAAAATTGTAATCGTTAAAAATCTTTGCAATCATATTAAGCGCAAGGAGAAAATTATGAATGATGAAATTTTAATCAACGATGTTGATATTGAAAACGTGAAAAAAGAGTTTGAGATTTATATAAACAAAATAGCGACAGTTAATCAGTATTTAAAAAACGAGTTGGAAGCATCATTTGTGCTGTTATCAGCCGCGCGGAAAAATATTGATATTATATGTGACAAATATGAAGAGCATTATCCTGATTTGTCAGAGCTATATCAAAAATTTTCTGATGATATTAACTCGTTTGAGAATGAACTAGCGAGTCATTTAGCAGCGCGAAATGTGAGTGAGACATGAGCGAGAGCTGGAAAGATCACAGAGATAGTCAAACTTGTATGAAAACAAGCGATAACAAATACTGTGTTAAAGTGTATTCATATAATAATAAAACAGTTTATAGAATATTTGAATGCGATAATCCTATTGAAGAAAGTTCTGATAAATACAATACTATTAACGAATGCAAAAAAAAGTTAATTGAATTAGGATATAATGAATCTCAAATAATAAAGATCTAATAAATTTAGACAGTCTGTTCAAATCCTTCTAATTTTTATTTAGGGGGATTTATGACAAAGGCTCAACTCAAAAAACAAGCACAATTAAAAAATCAAACTAAAATAACAAATTTAGATGGTTGGCAAGACGTAAAGCGTGGACTCGGATCATTTAAAGACAAACGTACAACAGCACATATATCATCAACAAATATAAATAATACAATTGCAGATCAACTCTACAGATTTGATGATATTGCAAAAAAAGTTGTTAATGATCTCGTTGATGACTCTCTCAGGGAGGGATTTAATTACGTTTTAAAAAGCAAAAAATTATCGGAGCAATTTAACAGAGAATTTAAAAAGCTTAGCTTGAGAAATCACATTGAAAAATCATGGAAAGATGCACGGAAATACGGCGGTTCAGTTCTGCTATTCGGATTTGATGATGGTCAAACAATTGATCAACCGCTAAATATTAATAGAGTTAGAGCTATTAAATGGGTAATTTCATTTAACAGGTATCAAATTTCGGCTGAGGAAATTGACACAGATATAACATCTAAAAATTTTGGGAAACCATTGTTTTATAAATTTAACTCTACAAATAATTATACAGATGGATTTAAAAAAGTTGAGCTGTTTCATGCCTCTCGATGTATTCGTTTTGAAGGATCGGATATAGGGGAAGACGATTTTAAACGAAATAGTTATTGGCACGGTAGTGTTTTTGAATCGCTTTATACTCCACTCAGAGATTTTAATATCGCACATGAAAACGTGGCTGCAGCGTTTCCTGAAATCTGGCAGGGCATATATAAAATACCAACATTTATAGACGCAATAGCAACAAATAATGTTGAGTTAGTTCAAAAAAGAATTTCAGCTATGGATGATATGCGCTCAAATTTTAGAGCTATTGTTCTCGGTGGAGATGAAGAATTCGATAGAAAATCATTACAGCTAAGCGGAATTCCTGAGTTACTCGACCGTGTTACAAATAGATTAGTTGCTGCAAGCGGAATGCCTCACTCAAAATTGCTAGGAGAGGGTAGCCAAGGAAATACATCTGGACGCACGGAACAGAGCGAGTGGTACGATATTGTATCACATAAACAGGAGCAATATTTGCAACCGATACTTGAACAAATTGGCGAGTTTTTTAGCTATTATTTAAATAAAAATAGTGATGAAGAAATTGCGATAGAGTTTGCGTCCCTCTATCAACAGGATCCGCTAAAAGAAGCACAGGTCAGACTACAAAACGCTCAGGCAGATAATTTATACATAAATAATCAAACATTGGATCCAGAGGAAGTGGCGGAATCTCGGTTCGGTGGCCTAAAATATGGAGAAAAAATAGTGCTGGATCAAAAAATAAGACGTGCAAATCGTGAGGCTGCAAATTTTGAACGCGAAAATATTGAGCAAGAAAATGAGTCAGATTTAGAAAATGAATCGGAAGATTTGCTATGAAATTCATTGAATACGCAAACAGAAAATCAAAACCAAATAATCGAGTTAAAATACAGGCAGAGCCTCCAATCAATTTAGAGCGTCAATTTCAAAGAGAATTATTTTACATATTAGAGCCAGCTATCGCAGAAATAAATAAATTAGTGCTTAAAAAACTACCAGTATGGCTCGACTATTACAGCATGAATACCGACGGATTTTTTGATCAAAACGAGAGTGACGAAAATAATACAGAGGTATCATCTTGGTTTGATAAAATCAAATTAATGCTTGGGTTATATTTAACATACAAAGGCATAAAATCAATAATTAAAAAATACTCAGACAAAATTGTTAAATATTCAAAAGTCAAGCTTGATAATCAAATAATAAAAAAATACAAGATGAATCCATATTACTCCGAGGATAACATTGAGAAATCAAAACTATTATGGATCGATAGAAACATAAATAGCGTCAACGATATTGCTAATAATTACGTCAACAAAATTCAGGCACATGTAAATAACGTAATTACAAAGAGCAGAGCATCTGAAAATAAAACAGATCATATCAATGAGTTTAAAGCAACGGTTGATGTTCACGCGCAAAAAATTGAGGGGAACATTGCAAACCTCGCACGTGATCAGGTTTCAGGTTTCGACGGCGAGACAACAATGATATTGCAAAATGAAATAGGTGTTAAAAAATTTATTTGGCAAACATGCAGAGATGAACGTGTGAGACCTACGCATCGCGAGCTAGAGGGACGTGAATGTGATTGGAATGATTTACCAAAAATTGCGGGCGAAACTGTATGGCCAGGCTCACAGTACAATTGCAGATGCACAGCAAAGCCTATTTTTTAATCATTTTACAATTTAGACAGTCCGTTCTCGCATCATTATTTTAATGCTGATTCAGGAAAATTAATTTCTGAATATATGGAGTATTTTGATAATGGGTTTTGAGATTTCTACAACTAATAGCGGACGCAGGATTGCAAATAGTGCGTTTGACGCAGGTAATGCTGAATCAGTAAATTTACAGGTTTTTAAATTTGATTACGATGAATTACAATTTACTATATCAGTAAACGGTAAAATAGAACGAGCTATCAAAAAAATTTCGCAAAATTCATTTTGGTTTGAATCAGAGTCTTTAAAAATTTCGCCTGATTATTTAAAATATAAAACGAATATGATAATAGAGAATATTACAAATAAAACTATTTCTTTTATTATTTATGTTCAGCCCTGGATTGACCCTTACGATAATATTATTAACGATATTTACGAGAAAATTAATAATATAACACCAGTAATTAAAGACAAAATTTTTCCAGTTATTGAGTTCTCTCCGACACTAAATCAGGCAACATCATTTACTCACAATTTAGATATAGCAACAGCAGATTTGAGTATTAAAATTATCGATTATTCTGATGCTAAATATTTAAAACACTCTGTGTTGGCTAAATTTTCTGGCAATGAATACAAATATGAAAATATTGTAATTGCTGGAAACAAGGCAAATCCAAAAAACTTTATAGATATTAAATTTATTGGAGAGAAAAGCCCAAAATATTGTCAAGCTAAAATTGAAGGAAAGACCTTTGTTCTTGAAATTATGGATTCCTCAAATAAGGAGTTTAAATATAAAAAAGCACTATTAAAAGAAGGAGAATCTGAGGAGGTTCAACACAATATTGAAACTGATTTCTCAAAAATTGATGTATTTGTCAAAATCGAATATTTGGTTGCTGGAAGAGCAATTCATGTTCCAGGTAACGTTCCACGCAAAACATCATTTACAAAAATTCTAAATAAACAATTTTTGAATGTGTTTAATGATGTAGTGGTAGGGGAAGGCAATCTTTCTGTATCAGTAAATGACACAAATAATCTAGTTTTCTCTAACACGGTTGATCAAAAAGCAAACCATTTTGACGCGATTGGCTATAGCGTCGAGTTAACAACATCTAAATTAGAATTGACTGCACATATCGAATTGTCACAGCTATCACGAAGTGCGCGTAGCGTTAACTACAAATATATTGATTAATATAAAAGGAAAAATAAATGAAATCAGTCGAAAATCTCACACGTGGTTATACGGAATCAGTAAACTCTGAGTTTGAGTTAGTTAAAAATAAGATCGATTTAAACGCTACTGAATCAAAAGATAGCGATAAAAAAATCGTTGAACAGTTTGAAAAAACCAACTCAGAATTGCGTCATTTCATTGAGAGTGATGTAAAAGAGAAATTGGATTCTACTACTAAATTACAAGAAAAAGTTAATAGTGAATTTACAAATAAGATTGGTGATTTGGAAAAAGGCTTTTATGAAAAATTAGACTCAAATACAAAATTGCAGGAAAAAATTAATAACGAATTTAGCACTAAGGTTTCAGATTTGGAAAAAAGCCTAAATGATAAAGTGCTAAAAAATATTAGTGATATCGACGGGAAATATAGCGAAATAGTAAACGAAATTAAAAAAAGCACTGATGATTTAAAATCAGAAATTGAACAAATTAAAAATAAGCTAAAAGAAATAATTGAGGGATAATTTATGACAAAATTATACGAATTAATAAGCAGTAGCGTAAAATCTTTAAATGAATTTATTAATACTCCTGTAACTTTATCATTTACAGATGAAAAAGAATTTTATTTACCTTTCGACGGTGAAATATTTGTTACAGCATACAGAACAGGAAAAATACCGAAATTAGATTTAAAATTAGGCCAAACTGTAATTGAAGGTATTGATCTATATATGGTCGATAATCAATTGTTTGATATATATTATAATAAAACTCAAAGCGCATCATATTTACCAGATTTTAGAAAATTTAGTATAAAGAAGGGCGATAAAATATCGGTAAATAGTGAACAAGATCCATGGGGAATAATGACTAGCGATAAAAAAATTAATCTTCCTTATTTAATTTTTAATGATAATATAAACAAAAAAGAAAGGTTTAGTTTTTCTGATTTAAACAATATTGGTATAACAAACATGTGTCTATATTTTAACAATAAACACATGGGATTTCATTATGCAAATGGTTCAATTAATGATGCTGTTTGTAAGTATAAAAATAAAAACGGCCAATTTCCTGGAGACGGAGGAAAGCCAGGTAATGCAAGAATAAAATACATTAGAATGGAGAAAGTTGAGGAATCTGTTTGGGGATTTACAGTTACTAAATGTAGGCATCATCTAGATATAATGCATATAGATAATCCTGGAGATCCATATCCTAACGGCTCAGTTGACATCGAGATAATACCAGATGAAAAAAACAAAATAAATTTTGACACTGAAATAAGAAATCTATTGGAGGGTTTTATTAATGAAATCAATTAACGAAATAAGAACAAATACATATATTAAAATCAATGAAAGCATTGAAGTTTTAAATAATTTAAACAGAATAATATATGATGGAAGCGATAATGCTCCTAAAAAAATTCGTGACGTTTTAGAAGACAAGGGGAAAATATCCCTATCATATTTAAAAAACAGCCTCGAATATTTAGAAAAAATATTAGAAGAAATAAGCAAAAGAAACAAATATTTAGAATATATGATTGATAAAAAAAATGAATGTGTCAACACGTTGAATACAATTATAGAAATGAGGAATTTATGAGTCTAAATTTAAAACAAATTAATGAAAATTATGAAAAGATAATTGACATAGCAAGTAATAATTTATCGAAATCAAAAGAGCTTATAAAATTATCATCAAATTTAAAAGATGATATAGAAAAATTCCAATTAAATTTATTTAATGTAACAAGAAATGTAGTATATACGGATAAAAAATCTCCTCAATTTTTGCTAGATAAGATGCATTCAAAAAAAGATTTTGCAAAAAATGTGGAATGCATGAAAAAAAATGCTTATACTATTTACTCTGTATTTAAAAATGAACTCACGATAGGGGGAGATATAAGTCGTGATTTTTATGAGTTAAGATTTATCCCTCTTTTTAATCATGTAGAGATGTCAAATATTTATTCATTAATAAAAGGAATAGTAAGCGAGTATAAAAGTGGATATCTAAGCTCATATTACATTGATATGTATAAATTGCTAGAAGGCATTCATAATTCATTTTCAGAGGAATTGCGTCGCAAATTAATCGGAGAATTAAAAATTAACGGCGCAGATGATTCATCTATTGAATTTATACTTGAATATCTGCGCCTTCTTTGTAAAATATTTGAATTACTTAATAAATACACATATGATTTTACAAAAGATTTTATAGCAAATTAGCATTTTATTTTTGCGTGTAATATCTTAGATCAAAACCGTGAAAGATATTACATGTGTTAATATTTGAGCATTCTCCCTTTGAATAAAATCTAAATCCATAAACACGCATTAAAATGAAATCGTCTAATTTAATCGCAGAAAATTCATTATTTTTCAAACGTTTATTTAGTAAATCGCAGGTTTCATTCTTTTTATTATCGTCAGTATTTACTATAAAATCTAAATATGAATCCTTATTTTTTCCAGTTTTATAGCATATTGTATATGCCACGCCTTCCTTAACATTCCCTAAAGCACCCCAAATAGAAATTGTTACATTATAATTACCAGATTTAGGGCTACCCGCCGTTGATTTATCCTTATCAAATTTTATAACCTGTGGAATTTCAATGTATGAGTATTTATCCACGGGAAATAGTGAGGATTTATATCCGTATACAGGATCTGATTGATATGAGTCATAAAATGAACTTTTTAAAAATTTATTATTATAATCAAATTCTCCGTTTATTGGATTTTCAATTTTATATCCGCCAGTTTTATTATTAATAACAATTTTACCGCTTTTTCCTAAATAAATATTTGATTCATTCTCATTAATTGGAACAGGATCAATAGGTTTAATTGGATCCACAGGTTTTGGATCGGGTTTCGGAGTAGGCTCTGGTGTAGGGTCAGGTTTTGGATCGGGTTTCGGATCCACGGGTTTTACTGGATCTTCTGGTTGCGGAGCAGGATCAACAGGTTTAACTGGTGTTGGATCTTCTGGTTTAGGCTTTTGCTCAGTGACATTATTATTGTTGTTACTCTTGTCTCCACACGATGCAACTAAAAGCGATATAACAGGCAA
This sequence comes from Fluviispira vulneris, assembly GCF_014281055.1. Classification (NCBI taxonomy): domain Bacteria; kingdom Pseudomonadati; phylum Bdellovibrionota; class Oligoflexia; order Silvanigrellales; family Silvanigrellaceae; genus Fluviispira; species Fluviispira vulneris. Next base: position 23,273 of record NZ_JACRSE010000008.1, read on the forward strand.
TAAAACAAAAATTTTTTTCATTTAAATTTCCTCAAAATAATTTAGCTAATAAAACTCTGCAATAGTAACATAATTTTAAATAGTTAGCAACTATTCTAAGTTTTTTTTAAACAGATCTTTGTCTTTGATAGATGAGTATTTGAGAAACAATTCAACTTTTTTCATGAATATTTTTTGACAAAATGGGCGCATTGTTTTTCCTTTTTCTAATTTGAATATAACATCATTTATATTATATAAAGCATATTTTTTTCTACCATTTTTCAAATAATCACATGGTTTAATATTCCACCTAGCAAAATATAGGTTCATTGCTTTTGGAGTTCTTTTTGTATAAAAACTTAATTCATTTAAAGACCAATTTTTATTTCTATCTAATTTATATAGACTATTAATCCATGCTGAACGAGGCCTGCTCAATTCTAATGACATCGCGAAGATCCTTTTTAAAATTCGGATTAATTTTCAACTGTAATGCAAAAAATAGGTTCAGTTTAATTTCTAATCGTGATTTATATTTTGCGATAATTTTAGTAAGCTCAATTATTTCTTTTTCAACATAATCAGGCTCAAGCAAAAGTTTTCGTTTAAATCCTAATGTAATATCTTTGCCTCTAAAAAATGCCCGTCTTGAAAATTTGCTAGCCTTTAAATAAAAGCTAGGTTTTATATTTAAATTTCTAATTTGTCCTTCTGCTGCGTCATTTGTTTTGCTAAATAATCTGGAAATTTCTTCGATCGAATAATTATGGTCAGGGTTTAAATACGTGAGGTTAGCAGTCCATGCCGCCATTCGTCGTCCGCGTTTTTTCATCTCTGTCTCCGCTTTGGGATTTGTCACGAGCAGACCGTGAGAATTCAAATGTAGTTTCGTCGGTCTGCTATTACGCTTTTATATTGCGCAACAGGAGGCGCAATGTCAAATTGCTACAATATCGTAAAGATAAAAACAGAAAAACCTCACATTACCGACCAGGGTTTTCTTCGTTGTTTAGTATCCGCAACGCGGACGGGCGTTTTTCCTTACGTTGATAGCACTGGAAAAATACGCCGAGAATTGCGTCTCCCTGAAGAAGTGTTCAAAAAAGAGAGTATGGAATCATTGGCGAACATTCCATTCACTGATGATCATCCCTGTGAGGCAGTCACTAGTGAAAACGCAATTAAATACACACGTGGATTAACAGGCTCACGAGTGTGGCAAAATAATGATTTACTAGAAACAGAATTACTAGCGTTTGACAGTAACACTATAAATAAAATCTCGAATGGCAAAATTGAGGTTTCACTTGGGTATAACGCGGATAAGGAATTTGCGTCTGGCATATATAATGGCCAACCTTACGACTGCATTCAGCGCAACATTCGCTACAATCATTTGGCTCTCGTACCAAGCGGCAGAGCAAATATAAATGATCATCTCAGACGCGTAAAATTAAACTTAGACCACGACACTGACGTATCAGTAGAAATCGAAGACCAAAATCAAATTTTAAATAATGATTCACAAACAGAAAAGGACAGTACATTTATGAAATTAAATTTGGATGGCATGGAACTAGAATTTGCAGATGCAAGCACAGCTATTGCAATAAAAAATAAATTAATTCAAGACGCGCTAAAAATTGAGGAAGAAAAAAAATTAAATTCAGAACTAAAAAAGCAATTGGACACAATTACAGCTCAGAAAGACTCGCTAGCGGTGAATCTTGACTCAGCAACTAGAGAAATTGAACAATTAAAAAGCGCACCAAAATTAGACAATAAAGCAATTCAAAATTTAGCAAGCGAGCTAATCGAGGTTAGGGAATTTGTAAAAACAAATGCTCCTAAACTTACAATTGATGGATTATCTAGCGACGAAATTAAAAAAATATTTGTGTCAGAAAAGCTTGGTAACGAGAGCATTAAAGACAAATCAAACGACTATATTAACGCAGCATTTGATACATTTAAACAAATTAACATTGTTTCAAATGTCGATAACGATGCAAAATTTGTTTCAAAAGTTAAAAATACTGATGGAGAAAAATTATCGGCTAGAGAAATTTATATGAAAAATATTCAAAACAGAAATAAATAATAGGAGGGAAATTAATATGGCAGATTATAGCATATATATGGATGAGGGGTCGGCGGGTCAAGTTTATGATTTACATCAGAGTATTATTCGTTCATTTATGACAAAATCTGATTTAAATATTCAGTATGGAACCGCAGTAACAAAAGTTCAGGGCACCGAGTGTCAAGTAAAACCTCTACAAAATCCTACCGAGGAAATATTAGGAATAGTGGTTAATTCTGTGGTTGATATAAATAATGGCATTGCCGGAATTCCAAGTGGTAAATCAATTTCAGTTTTAAATTTTGGATCAATATATGTAAATGTTGAAACTGATGTACTTTCAGGACAAAGCGTTTACGTTCGTTATTCAACAGCCGCAAATGCTGGATCCTTTAGAAAAGACAACGATGGCGGCAAAGCTATAAGGTTACCAAATGCAAAATTTATTAAAAATGCCTCGGCAGGCGGCCTTTCTGTAATTGAAATTACAGGAAATTCGGAGAGCCCTATTGCTACAAGCTCAATCGATTTTGATTCAACAGAAGGAAACCATGCATTAACAGCATCATTTAATAATATTTTATTACAAAATATCTATTTTATTTCACCTGTTGATGTAGCCTCAAACACATCAAACAACGTAGTAATTAACATTAATAACGGAACTAGTAAAATTTCAACATTATCAACAGCAGTAACAGCAATTAAAGCTGGGGCTATTAATAAACTATCATTTAACCCTGTTTTGGTTCCATCGGGAACTCCTTTAATTGCCAATGTTGCGGTTGCTGGTACAGGAGCTTTAAAAGGACAATTTTTTATTGAATATAAGGTTATTTAATTATTTATTATAAAGATTTTTATTTCCAAATGGAGACAGAGATGCACAAATTAACGAATCAAGACGCGGATGCGTCGCTATTTCTAGAATCTCAATTGACAGTGATTGAGAATAAAGCGTTTGAAGTTCCCCACCCTGATTTAAAATCAAAAACATTATTTGATGTTGATTATTCGTTAGGAGATGGAATTGATAAATATACATGGATTTCTTTTGATAAAAAGGGGACATCTAAAATATTATCGACATATTCTGTTAGAGATCTACCTCGTGCAGATGCGAGTGCTAAATCAAATTCGGTCGATATTTATGATGGTGGAAATAGTTTCGCATATACAATTAAGGAAATACGAGCTGCATTACGTAATGGAACTCAATTAGAGCAAAAAAGGGCAAATACAGCTCTAAGAGCTAATAATGAATTAATTGAGAGAGTAACATTTTATGGCGACAAAGAGCGAGGAATACCTGGTTTATTAAATCATCCAAATATTCCAAGAACTACCGCATCAGCGGTTGGGAGCTCTAAGGAAACTACGTGGGATAAAAAAAATTCAGAACAAATTCTCCAAGATTTGTATGACATGTACAATTCACAGAAAAATTTAACGTCTGACATGGAAGAGCCAAATACATTATTAGTATCTCCACGAATGCATGGAATCCTGACTCAAAAAACATTTTCTGACAAAGAATCTACAAAATTAATTACCATATTTAAAGATACATTTTCTAATATTAAAATTGAACGAGTTCAGCAATTATCAAAGTCTGGCGCAAATAATACAGATGTTGCGGTGATGTATAATGATAGTGCTGAAAAAGTAAAACTATGTATACCAGTTGAAACTGAATTCTTCCCACCGCAACCCGATGGTCTACAATTTATTGTGCCAACACGTTTCAGATTAGCTGGATTAATTGTGTACTTACCTATGTCATTAATAATTAGCGAAGGATTTTAATAATGCAAATTATATCTAATTTATCATATGTAACATTTTTTGAGGGTATTAGAATTTTGCCAGGATCCTCAAAATTAAGCGAAGAAGACTATGAAAAATTTAAAGAACATCCAATTTTTATATCTAAAAAATTAGATGGATACTTTCAGGTTGAAGAAAAATTTTCTTCTTTGTCTGAGATGACACCGAAAAATGCGATTGATTTTGTTAAAAATTCAATTGACTTAGATTTTTTAACATCTGAACTAAGTAAGGAAAAAAGAAAAGCCGTTAAATCTGAAATTGATAAACGTTTATTTGAGCTTAATTTAGATAGCGAATCCAGCGAATTTTCAAATGATACAGAAGAAAAGAAAAGCGCGTAATGCAATTAACAGCTGAAAATTTTAAATCGCTATTTCCAGAATTTACTGCATACGATGATAAAAGAATTGAGTTCTTTTTCTCGTTTAATGCAAATAAATTAAGCCAAAATTATTTTAAATATGACTTTGAATTAGCAGTTTTTTATATTTCAGCTCATCAAATGTTGTGTGCAGACAGAGGCTCTAAAGCTAAAAATGCGCTCACGTCAGAGACTGTAGGTCCTGTAACTGAATCGTATCAAACAATAACAGCGACGAATAACGATCAATATTATTTAAGCACAGTATATGGCGTTGAGTATTTAAGATTAAAAAAAGAGCATGCTTCAATGAATTGGATTGTTTTATGAGTGTAAAAATTACGGATAAAATAAATATCGATATTAAAAAAAAGCTCGAAGAGTTAGCTAATTTAAAAGCGCTTGTTGGTATAAATAAAAACGATGCTCAGAAAAAAAAGCTGTATTACTACAAGACAAAAAAAAGCGGGAGACGTTTAAAAAAATCTGACACGACACTGGGTGAAGTTGCCGCTACTCACGAGTTTGGAGATCCGAGTCGTAATATACCAGAACGATCTTTTCTGAGACAGACAATTGTTGAACGACAAAGCAAAATAAAGAAGCACATTACAGATCAAATCGATATAGCATTGCGCACTAAATTAAATATGCATGGCGCAGTAGGAAACATTTCTAAAAGCGTTTTAAGCCACGTACAAGAGAGAATACTAGACGGGATAGAGCCAACACTATCTAAACAAACAATCGCGCGCAAAGGGCACGATCTGCAACTCGTAGATACTGAGCAATTGTTTGATGCAATTAAAGCAAGCGTAGTGAAAGCTGGAGGTCAGCATGATTGATCTCGATGACATGTTGCCTGAGTTCCAGACTGAATTGCTAGTTGTGCGAGCAGGTGTTGGGAAAATGATTAAGGGCAAGTATGACAAAGGAAAGCCCACAGAATTTAAAATACGCGGTTTTTGCGCTCCAACTGTCAACAACTCAAATGCTACTGAGCAGGGGATATATTCATTTTCACATATAGATATTTATACATCAACTGAGCTATTGCTAGATAATAATCCATCAAAAGAAGCCGATAGAATTATTTACAACGGTAAAAAATATCGTATTGTAGCGTCTAGTTCATTTTATTCTTTCTATTTATCCATGGGAGAATTAGAAAATGAGTAAAATAAACGAAGTTGTTTACGACTGGCTCAGTAATTTTGCAACAACTGTGTATGCAAATCAGTCAATTAAAATGCCAAAATATCCATTCATTATTTACAAAATTAGCAACTATTCTAAGCAAGGATTTGACCAAAATATTTACAATTTAACAGATGATGAAATTATAAATTTTGGCAATCGCACATGCCAAATAAGCATTGATGTTTACGACAAAGAGAATGGCATTGCAGATGAAATATCTCAGAATATAATTGATTCAATAGAGACAAGAAAAACTCTGAATCATTTTAAAAATAATAATATTTATTTGAGTGGTGATGCTAAAAGCATTGATTTAACTCAATTTATAAAATCAAAATTTGAGCAACGATTCCACATTGATATACATGTAAATTTAACAACAGAAAGTAAAGAAATGATTGAAACAATTAAAGCGAACGAAATTGCAGTTAAAGGAGAAATTAAATGACGTCAGTTGATAATGTTGTCGAAGTTAATATCACTAAACAATCATCATTCGTAAAGGAAAAAAGTTTTAATATTCCGTTAATTTTAGGATTTAATTCTTTGCCGGTTTTTACAACTGATAATCCAGTTTTAACATTCTCAGAGCCGAGTGAGTTGTTAGATACAAAAATCGGTTTTAAATCAACAGATAAAGAGTATCTAATTGCGCAAAATATTTATGCACAAAGTCCATCTATATCGCAATTTATGGTTGGTAAACGCTGTGTTAGTTCTATTAATTCAGATCCTACTAAATCAGTTTATAAAATAAACGACGATTTAGAACTGATTAATAAAGCTAACAATTCTTGGTATGCTCTATTTTTAGCTGATTTTGACGAAGAAAAAGATTTGCTCTTAGCTGCAAAATGGATTGAGGCTAGCAAAAATAAAATTGCATCGTTCAGAACTACAAACAGAGATATTTTAGACGCAACTAAATTAACAGATATATCAAATAAATTATCTAATATTGGATTTAATAGATCTATGTTGACGTATCATACGACAGCAAACGAGTTTCCTGATGCTGCAATTCTAGGAAAATATCTATCTAAAAAAGCTGGGACATATTGTCTAGCACATAAAGGTCTTGAAAGCATATCTGCGCAGAGTTTGATAGAAAAAGAATTTAAATCGTTGCAGGCGGCAAATTGTAATGTTTATACAGATATTTTAGGAGTAAACTCATATCAAGACGGTCGAGTTTTGCATAAAACAACAAATTTTATTGATAATACTATCGCCGAGGACTATCTAAAATCTGAATTACAGTCTCGAATTTTTGGAGCATTAAAGTCTGAAGACGGAAAAATTTCTTTTGATGATGATGGCCTTGAAATCATCGCAACACAAATTAAATCAGTTCTAAGCCAATTTGAAAAAGATAAAATAATTCTTAAAAACTGGGATGTAAATGTACCAAAATTAAATGAAATATCAAAAATTGATAGACCAAAAAGAGAATTAAAAAATGTTAAATTTAACGCTGTTTTAAATGGCGCAATACAAAAAGTTGTAATTAACGGAACATTATCTCAATAATTAAAGGAAAAATTAAATGGCATTTAATACATATTCTCCTAAAGATGTGCTCGTAGTTGTAGGCGTAGTCCCAATCACTGGATATGCAGACGGAAGTTTTGTCGAGGTAGATTATAATGAAGAGGCGTATAAATTAGTTATTGGCGCTGATGGCGAGGCTACACGTGTAAAAAACGCAAACGAATCGGGAAAAATAACGATCAAATTAACGCAATCGTCGATGTGTAATGATTTGCTTTCTGCAATTCACATCGCAGATAGAGCGACGGGAAATGGAATTGTGCCAATTTTAATTAAAGATAAGCTTGGTACATCTACAATGTTTGCGGCTGAATGTTATATAGAAAAAGCTCCGAAATTGTCTTATGGAAAAGATATGGAAACGAGAGAATGGGTATTTGTTGCTGCAAAAATAACGGAACATATTGGTGGAAATAACGTGATTGGACAACTATATGATGGGATTAAAAAATGAAAAATAAAATAATTAGTGATGTTGTTGATAGTATTTATGTAGATAATGAGGAATATTTTGTTTATGTCTGGAGTTCATCTAAAGCATTAAAATGGGTTCGTAGGTGCCAAGAATTTCTTTTAAAACCTCTCGCAGCAGGTCTTGGTAGTAATATTTCATCAGTTATGGACGGTAATTTATCTTCATTAAATATTGATTTAGAGCGTGGTGTAAACACATTTTTAGAGTCTCTCGATGAAAATAACTATGTTAATTACATGAAAGATTTGTTTGTCGGCGTCGTTCATGGAAATTCAGAAATAAATTTCGAGACACATTTTAAACGAAAAATGCTTCATATGCACAAGCTTGCATATAAAATACTTGAGTATCAATTAGCGGATTTTTTCGAAGGCGCGAGAGGCGCCGCATCTCAATTCCTCTCTCCAGTCACGAAGAGCGAATCAGTCGAATAGATCAGGGAAATGTAGACTGGACTATCTGGCGAATTGTTTTAGCAAAAATCGCACAGCCTAATGAGATTCAGAATAACTGGAGCATAAATCAGTTATTTGATGCTCATGAAGCACTAGACATAAAAGAAGAATCTGAACATATAGCTAACGAGAGTTTAAATAAATGACAGTAATTCAAGATTTACAAATACAAATCGATTTTAAAATAAACGATAAACATTTAAAAAATCTCCAAAAATTATTGCATAATGTTAAAGTTGAGGCAAAATCACTGGGTATATCAGCAGATGACGTTAATAAAAAAATGGCGTCGTCAGCGAAGGAATTTATTAAAACTATTGGCATACAAAAAACTCAAATAGATAATCTTAAAACACTGCTAAAGCAAAAAGCACTTTCTATTAATATAAACAATAGAGAGATTAAAACAGAGAATAAAAAATCTGATGTAATTGATAAAAACATAGAAAAAAAGAAAAAAGAACTAGATTTAAACAAACAAATCAACACAACTCAAACATCAAATCAAAAAAATATTGTACCAAAAAATAGCAATAAAAAGCCAGTTCCCGACAAACATAAACAAGAAATACAACAAGTATACAAAAATGTTACAATAAAAAATCCAAATATAAATATTGATGAAGTCGTTAAAAACATAAATGCAAAAAAATCAAATCAGAATATTCATTCCGTTTCACTGGGTAAATCATCTAATTTAAATCAAAATATTCCAAATTATTCAGCAAATTTAAACGACGCTATCAATAAATATAAAGTGCTAATTAAACAAGCAGAGGACTATAAAAAACTAACTGCTTCTGATAAATACAAAAAAGAATTTGCTGCTAATGCTCCAAAATTAAATACAAATAACATTAATAATGCAGCTATATGCATGGGTAATGTTTACAAAATAACGAAAGATGCTACGCAGGCATGGGATCAATACAAAGCAGCGCTTGCTCAGGGGCTAAAATTTAAATCGTTTGATGAGTTTAGACAGCTAGATAAAATGTACAGAGATATGCATAGAGACGGGTTGAAATTTGGATCATTTACAGATTTTAACACGCATATTGATATGTATAAAGATTTAATCTCTCAGGGTGCAAAATTTAACTCATTCAAAGATTATGCATCTATAGCGTTAAAACAAGAGAAAAAAGATCAGGATGCAATCAATACCTCGCTAATAAAAAAAGAATTATTATTAAAACGTAATGCAGAATTGGCTGAAAAATTAGGGCAAAAATTAAATGTTAATAATAATTCACAGAAAAACGCAATAAATAACACAAACGAATCGCTCTCAAAATTAGCAGTTAAAAGCAAAGCGGCTGGCGCAAATATTAATTCGTTTACTGATCATATGCGCATGTTAACGTCGCAAATTTTGTTTGTTAACCCAGCATTTTTAAGCGCCGCATTTGCTGTGCAGGGTTTCGGGCAATTATTTAAAAGCCTCGCTGCTAGCGTTAATAGCAGCACAAATTCAATGGCTAAATCAATTTCTACATTAAAAGCCGTTACTGTTGTATTAACGGGCGCGATCGTGGCTGCTGGTTCCGCTGTTGGATATTTAGCATTTTCAACTGCAAAATATGCAGAAGAAGTGCACAAAAATGCAGAAATAATCGGCATGGCTACAGATGAATATCAGCGATTAGCATATGCTGCGAAAATTTCAGGCATAAATCAGCAAGAGATGGCTAGTTCTCTCGGTAGTCTGTTTCAAACATTAAAAGACTCAAAAGATGGGAAATTAAGCGAGACCCAAGAACAGTTTAAAAAACTCGGAATTGCATTAAAAGATAGTCACGGCCAATCGAGAAAAGTATCAGATATATTGAGTGATGTAAGTGATCGGTTTGCAAAAATTGAGTCGCCGATTAAAAGAGCAGCGCTTGCGAGTGCATTATTTGGAGATAGTGGCAGAAAAATGTTGCCTTTTTTGCGTGAAGGTTCTGCACATCTACGCGCATTAGGAGACGAAGCACAACGTTCGGGTAATGTGCTGAGTGACAATCAAATAAAACGTTTAACAGAAATGAACGAAAATTTTCGCAGATTAACATCTATGCTGAACGGATTAAAACTATCGATCGGCATGGTATTGCTACCATTCATGAACAAATTAATTCTCAGAATAACTGATTGGTATGAAAAAAACGAGGCGTTAATAAGGCAGGGCATAGAAAAATTTTTTAAAGGCGTGACCGATGGGCTAGAAATATTTGTGCAAATAATATCTACATCATATAGAATATTAACTGGATTTATTAAAATATTAGATGACATGGGTATATCATTAAATACGTTAGCATTAATATTAGGACTATTTGCGACGTGGAAAATATTTGGAGTTTTAGGCAATATAATACTAGGAAAAGGAGGAAAAGTTGGCGTATTTGGAAAAATTGGACAAAGTCTAGGAAAATTAAAATCAAAATTTGTCGGATTTTTTGCGTATTTGCTTAAATTTGGCCGAGTATTAATGAGAGTATTCGGAGGCCGAGGACTAGGCGGAGCATTTAGATTAATTGCTCGAGCTATCGCTGGGCTAGTTGGACTAATCGGTGGATGGGCAGTGTTAATCGGTGCGGCGCTTGTTGGAGTTTTTCTTTTAATCGATGATTTTTTAGTCTGGATGCGTGGAGGCGATTCGCTGCTAGGCAGAATGTTTGGAGATTATAAAGCGGTAGAAAAAAAAGTACTCGAATTTCTGGGTAATGTTAAACAATATTTTATAGAAATGTGGGATAGTGTATGTAAATATTTTAATACAAATGTATTTAATCCGATATCGGAACATGGACTCGTCGGAATATTTGAAGCAATAAACAATATGATTAATACATTCGTCGAATATTTTAAAAAAATTGGCATAAAATTTGATGAAATGCTTGGATATGTAGAAAGAAAAATAGAAGAATTCTTTAGTTATTTAATTAAAAATGCTCCAATATGGTTTGCCAAGTTTTGGGACGGATTTAAAGATATTTGCAGTAAAACAATAGAATTCTTAAAACCGTATATTCTAAAATTTATTGATTGGTTTATCTATAAAACGTGGGCTGGGCTTAAACATGTGGGTAAAAACTTTTGGGACTGGAGCAAAAATTTATTCGGGTTTGATAATGAACTAGGCGAAACAAAAGGCAAAATTTTGTACGAGAATAGTGTTGAAGAACTTGATTCAAAAAATTTAAAAAACAAAAATAAAACAATAGGAAGTGCTAGTTTTAATAACTCTCTAATTCCAAATTTTACGCCAAACACTCAAACAAAAAATGATACAAAAAATATTACATATTCAATTAGTTCTCCAATCAACGTAAATGTATCATCACAGAGTAATCCGCAAGAAATCGCTAGCGCCATGAATAAAAATTTAAATGAATTTTGGAATTCTCAAATGCGTGCAGCTAAACAAAATATTTACGGAGCAACATAGCTATGTCTTTTATGAGTTTTTTTAAAACTGGCGAGCCTTGTTTGCAATTTCAAAATATAAAAATTGATGTTTCTATGTCAGAGACTCATTCGTACGAAGCAAATGCAACAAAAAATCCAGTCGAGGAGGGATCTAGTATTACTGATAATATAGTGCTAAATCCTCCAAAAATTAATATAAAAGGGATTTGTAGTCCATTAAAATTAGAAATACTCGGAGGTTTAAAACTAACAACATCTGAGGGTTTTGTTAAAAATAAATGGAGAGAATTGGTTGATTTATTTAAAGCAAAAGAACCAATGTATTTATACACAGGTTTAGCGAATTATTCAGATATGGTGATGACATCATTGACAGCAAATCGAGATATATCAAACGCAAATCATTTAGAATTTGAAGCAACGTTTGAGAAAAAAATCACGGTGCCCGTAGAATATACGATGGTATTAACGAGTGGATTACCAAAAGTTCCTGCTGCTGGAGCGTTAAATGCAGCAACAAAATCGGCAGGTGGGGCTAAAAATCCGATCTCAAAAGACAGATCAATTTTAGATCACATTTTTTAATTTAGACAGTCCGTTCTGAACTCTCTAAAACTAATTTAGAGAGGTTTTTTATGACTACGTTTCTAATACCTGTGCTTACAAACAACCACTATTTTGAAATATCAGTGCCATTGGACGGGATTGTTTATAATTTAGAATTTTATTGGAACATTAGGGCGCAACGCTTTTTTCTCAGCCTCTATGATTCTAACAATAATTTAATTATTTCTAGCGTCCCTATTATTTTAAATTTTCCTTTATTTTATCAATACAAAAATTCAAATTTGCCAAAAGGTTTTTTATATGCAGTAGATACTACTGGCAAATCAATTCCACCGAAATTAGAAGATTTTGGAACACGAGTACAACTATATTATGACGGAGTTATTTAATAATGTCATTAATACCAAAAGAACCCCAACAATTTATTAGAGCCGCACGAGTGACTATTGCACCCGAAATCGGAGGAATCGGACTCGCATTTTCTGAGCATCGAATAGCTTTTGAAGTGCAAAAATCTAATGAAAAAAAAGTGCAAAATAGCGCAAAAATATCTATTTATAATATGAGCGATAAATCGTTTAATTTTTGCACACAAAAAAACATGGCAGTTACAATTGAAACAGGTTGGGGATATTCTGCAAATAAATTGTTATTTTACGGGAAAATAGTTAGAGCAGTTAGAGAAAAAAAAGATGCAGATTGGATTGTAAAAATAGAGTCTGGCGATGGAAATGAGGCTTATAATAAATCATCAATGAGCAAATCATTTCCTGAGAAAACTCCGCATAATGCAGTTTTTTCAGCCGCAACAGCAACACTATTAAAAGATAAAGTTATTAAAGGTGTAAAAGGATTATTTGCAGCTCCCAACACATTTAAAAAGGGCTATACCGCTCACGGAAGCGCAACAAAAATTTTAGACGATATTCTAACTATTAATAATTATGAATGGCAAATACACAACGGAATGCTGGAAATACAAAAAAAAGGAGTTGTGACAAATATCGTTAGATTAAGCTCTGCGAGCGGATTAATTGGCTCACCAGAGGTTACGTCCAATGGAATTAAAGGAACGTGTTTATTACAACCCGACATTGCACCTATGCAAAAATTATTTTTAGACAGTGTTTATTTAAAGGGTTTATATACTCCCACAAAAGTAACTCATACGGGCGATACACACGAAGGCGATTGGCATACAACATTCGAAACTGAAGAGAAAAAATTATTATGACCACACCTTCTTTTTCACAAATTATTTTTGATGCAATTGAAAAAAGAATTGATGGTATTCATACAGCAATGCCTGCATTAATCACTGCATATGATGAAAAATTCCAGAAAGCAGATGTTCAGCCGTGTTTTATGGAACGAGTTGAGGACGAGTTAATTCCAATTCCTATTCCGACTCCATTACCCATAATTCAGGCCGTACCTGTTATTTTCCCTCGTACTAAATTATCGTTTATCCATATGCCTGTTAATGTTGGCGACTATGTATTATTAATATTTAACGAAAAATCAATAGACACATTTTCACAAATCGGAGGATTAGTTGATCACGATGATATGCGAAAACATGCATTGACTGACGCAGTTGCATTGCCTGGTTTCTATCCTTTTTTAATGCCTATTCTTGGCGTAGATAGTAATGCAATACAAATAGCAAATACATTATCACAAATTAAATTATCACCAGACGGGAAAATTTATTTCTCTGCCCGTGGCTCTGTCGCAACTGAATTACTCTCTCCCGATGAGCCCATGGTACTAGGTAACACATTAATTAAATTTGCAGATACATTAATTGAGTCACTCAACAATATAACAGAAGCATTACAAAAGAATATCGGCGTGGGAAACATGGGTTCGCCCGTTCCTGCTTCTCCTTCTCTCATTGCAGAATTAAAAAAAATTCAAATTGAATTAAAGAAAAATAAACAGATTTATTTAGATAATCCATTGACAAATATAACATCTAATCATTTTTATGGAGAACGTTAATGCCCTATTCATCATCAATTGGAAAGCAAATTTATAAAAAAAATCTTTTATCTGCATTAAACATGACAGATAAAGACGCAAATATGTTGATACTAGATAAACAGGCAGAAGCATTTGCGAAATCAATAGACGAAATATTGCCCTTATTAATTGTTACGGTTCCAAGCACTGGATTAAATGCGCCGTCATCTGGTGGTCCTGTAATTGGAGTTGCCACAGGTACAATCAAATGATCGATATTAAATTAGATTACAATGGAGATTTAGAATTTAATCACACGGGCGATCTTGTTTTAACGACAAATAATTTAGATTATTATGCGCAAAAAATAAAAATAACTCTGAAAACAATATATGGAGAATGGTTTCTAGATCCATCTATTGGATTAACATGGTTTAACATGCTCGCAAATAAAGATTTCGACGAAGAACGATTAGCTATCTACATTAAAGACCAAATAATGCAAATAAAAGGCATTAAAACAGTCACATGTGAGACAAAAAAACTAGATCGTAAAAATCGAATTGCTGAATTTAAAATACACGCAGTAACTAATTACGGAGATATTAAATTAGATAATACTAGACTGGGTGAGATATTATGAAAAAATATGGCATCACAAATGAAGGATTTGTATCAAAAGATTTTAATACTTGTAGAGAAGAAATTGTCGAGAGTTTTAAAAATAAAATAAACCAAAATATTGATGATTCTCCTACATCTGTAATTGGAAATATAACAACAATCACAGCAGAAAAACAATCTCTATTGTGGGACGCATTACAGGAAGTTTTCGTATCTTTTTTTCCAAATACGTCAACAGGAATTCCTTTTCAAAACTCGATTAGTTTGAATGGAATTAAAATGCTAAGCGCCACTGCATCAAGAGTTTTGCTTACGTTTAAAGGTAAAGCTGGAACAAAAATACCAGCACAAACATGTGTGGGAATCGTGGGAACGTCGTATCAATTTGCAACGAAGGAAAATGCAATAATTGGTGACAATGGAGAAGTAGAAACAGAAGCAGAATGCACAACACTGGGCAATATAAAAGCATTATCAGGCACAATTAATAAAATTTTAAATCCAATTTATGGGATTGACTCATGCACAAACAAATTAGATGCGATAGCAGGGCAGGACGAAGAGACAGAGAGTGATACTCGAATCAGACGTTTACAGCTATTACAACGAGCGGGATCAGCGACAACAAAAGGAATCGTCGGAGCAATTAAAAAAAATTTGGGTGTTACTGCTGTTATATTGTTAAATCCTGACGACTCAAATTTAATACCAAACGGACACATTCAAATTTTTGTCGAGGGCGGGAAACCTGAAGAGATCGCTTACGCAATTGTAAATAGCCGTGGCGGTGGAATTAAAACATTCTCAGAAAAGGAAACAGGAATATTTTTAAAAGTCAGGGATTCGGAGGGAATTATGCGTGAGGTCTCATTCTCAAGACCTCGAGAAAAACTTATTTATCTAGAAATATCGATACAAACTACATCAGAATTTCCCGCAGATGGACACGAATTAATAAAGAAATCACTCTTAGAATACGCAAACAAAAATCTAGGAATCGGTAAATCTGTTATCAACTCCTCGCTATATGTGCCTATTAATAGCGTTGCAGGAATAGTTGGAATTAAAATAAATCAAGGCACAAATCCTAACCCTACGTCAAGCGCAAACATTCAAATCCAGCCAATCGAATATGCAAAATTTGACTCAACTCGAATCACATTTAAGGCGTGGGATTAAAGATGGAAAAAATTGATAATCACATTGATTTATCTATAAAAAGGCTGCTGAAACAATTTCAAAACAAACCTAAATTTAAAGCCTTGATTGAATCAAATATTAGTGGGTTTCAGGATATAGAAAACGTTATTTGGGAACTCTACAATCTAAAATACAGAGATTCAACAGGATTTACACTCGATAAATATGGGGAAATTCTTGGAATTGAGCGTCAAGGTCTCAGTGATGAGCAATATATACAGGTAATAGATGCGACAATTTGTGAAAATATTTCCGAGGGATTGATTGAAGACTTAATCCAGATTTTTAGATTATTAACAAATCCGAAAAAAGTTTTTTTATTCGAGCCTGATCCTTTCGTTATTTGCATTGCTGCACAAAATCCAAGTCCATTATCTAAACCTGCGCATGTTTTAAAAGCGCTCAAGAGCGCAAAACTCGCTGGTACTCGTTTAAACGCATTTTATATTTTAGACAGTCCGTTCATGTTTGCAGAAAATGAATTAATCAAACCGCGCGGGTTCGGAATTGAAGAGAATCCAGAAACTGGCGGACGTTTTGCTTTTGAATTGGAGTAATTAAATGACAGAAAGACCAGCAGAATTTCCAGAATGGGCGAGTAATGCGGATTCATTAATTAAGGCACCCAGCATAGAGAAAAGAAAAATTGGATATTCTATAGATACTACTACAGGATTAACAGATATTCCGTCACTACGTGGCGAAAATTGGTTCAGGAATTTAGTGTATAAATGGATCAAATATTTAGACGAAAAAATTTCTAGCATTAATACAAACATTTCTTATTTGTCAATTTCAGACAAAGAAAAACAATTAGAACTAAACAAATGGCATGATTTAAAATCATTTGTTGTGCCCAAAGGAAGATGGTTTTTTACTATTACATTCAGGCAATCAATTTCAAACCGAGATGTTCAACTAGAAAACAAATTTCAATCCCCAATTTTTGTTTGCGGAATAACGCCGATTAAAGGCTCGCTAGCTGAATTTTCTGATAATTTAAATGAGCAAAATGTAAAAAAAATTCTTGCTTCCGAGGGAGTTGGAAACAATTTATACAGTTCCTTTTTAGCAAAAGAATATGAGCAGGGAAATCTAGGAACTGCAGTTGAAAATGTCGGTTATTCATGCGTAATTGATGTTCCAGTAGACACAAATTACTACGTTAAAGATTTATGTTTTACAATTCCATACATCAGAAATGACACAGCTATAGATTTATACAAAGTATTTTATCAAATTAACGCAATAAAAATAGGATAAAAAAAAGGAGAAATATGACAGATTTAAAAGATGAAATAGCAGGAACAGGAAAGCAGTTGGTAAATAGTTTATCAAATAACCACGCGTCTCCGTTTTTACTAATGTTTTTATTAGTTTTATTAAGTGTAGGTTTTTCTAGTCTATTAACATATTTAGTATTTCAAAATTCAGGACAGAGTAACAAATATTATTCTGATTCACTCACTACGCAGCTTCAAGTTGCAAATCAACAGGTCAAACAATTTAATGAAAATATAACAGTAACTAATGCAGCATTAACACAATTAAAAGAACAGTTTTCAGATTTTAAAATCATGCAAGCTGATTTACAAAATTCAATTAAAGACCACGAGAGAAGGCTTATTAAAATTGAAGTAAAAGGAAAAATTAGATGAATTTATCAGAACATTTTTCACTATATGAGTTTGAATATTCTGACACTGCAATAAAAAATAACATTACAAATAAAGCAAATGATGATGTTATTAAAAACCTATCAATTTTGTGTGAAAACCTGCTGGAACCTATTCGTTTAAAACTGGGAAAACCTATTCAAATTTTGTCAGGTTATCGCTGTGAATCTTTAAACAAATTAGTCGGCGGTGTAAATAATTCACAACATAAATCGGGTCATGCTGCTGACATTACGGTTGAAAATATGAGTCATCCTGACCTTTTCAATTTTATAAAAAATAATTTTAAATTTGATCAATTAATATTAGAGCACGTTAAAAAAGATAACGAATTTTCTGGCTGGGTGCACGTATCATACAATCATGCAGGCAATAGGAAACAATGTTTAAAAATCGGATAAATTCTAAAACAAATTATATTCTGATTACTGCAATAGCTGCAACATCATTTATTGTTGCACGGAAAACAGTGTCTAAAATTCCTGCTGAAATAAAAATTGAACGTGTAATTGATATAGAGGCTACTCGATTAGCAATAGAACACGAGCGTTTAAAATTACGCTCAGAATTTAATCAAATTAGAACACGTGACATTATTAAAACTAAAAATGGTACGCTAAAAGTGCACGAAAAAGTGCAAATGCAAAAATCAGTCGTTTCCGAGGCTGTGGCTGAAAAAATAGATATCTCGCAGGAAAACATACATGCCACTGAAAAAATCGAGCTTAAAACAGCGTTAAAAAAATTTAGTTTTGAGGCTGAATCGAGTTTAAAAAATGAGGTTCCGAATTTTTCTGCCATTCCTAAAATTAATCCAGATTTAAATATTGCGCTAAAATTAGGCTACAGATTGGATAGTAATTTATGGATTTTTTTAGGACTTGATCATGAGTTAAGAAAAAACAATAATCAATTCAAACTCGGTGCTACGTATCGATTAGAATTTTAATTACGAGGATCAAATGGATTTGATTTTAAAAAAGGAAATAGAATTAGAAAATAATTATATTTTTAATGACGTATTTAAGAACGGGATTTTAGATAAATATTCGATTGAAAAAGTTGATGTTGATACTTATTGGGATATTTATTATCGAGAATTTATTGATCATTACCCCAATGAAATGTTTTTTACTAGAGAAGAATTGTTAGATGAAAAGCAAAAAAAATTGCGTCTAAAATTGGCTCTGACTAGTGAGTCAAATAACATTTGCAATAATTTAGTTGTCCGAGATAAAAATAAAATCATCGCTCTTTTTAGGGGCGAACAAAAAGACATTGATGTTTATTATATGCGTAATTCTGTTGTACATTCTGATTACAGAAACAAAGGACTATACTCTGATTACCTGAAAAAAATAATTGAGTATTGCAAACGCATGGGATTTGTAGAAATAATTAGCTGTCACACACCATGCAATAATAAAATAATTCAAGCAAAACTAAAAAAAGATTTCTACATAAAAGGCTTAGAAACACACACTGAATATGGTCTAAATTTATGGCTATCTCATTTTTTAAACGAAGATCTTAAAAAAGCATTTTTCTTTCGTTGCGGAATGGTAGAATATACTAAAAAAATGTTTCAAAATTCCGAGGGTAATTCTAAAAAGCTGTTAGATAAATTAAATAATGTTTCTGTTTGATAATATTTTAAAATTAAGAAAATAATAGCAACGAGCTTTTGAAAAAATAAATTAAAATTGTGTTTGATTATATTGACTTTTTTTAAATAATTTGATTACCTCAATTAGTTTTATTCAATAACAACAAACGAGGTAATCATGAAAAAATTTTTACTACCACTTTTAATGATTTCGTCCTCTGCTTTTGCTTCTGTTGATTTTAATTTAAATAAGGTATCTGAAGGTGGAAATGCAGATTCTTTAGCGTTTACAGAAGATAAAGTTCTTGCAAATCCTGAAAAATATATAGGCAAAGAAGTAATTGCCACAGTTTCTCATTGTAATATTAAAAAATTAAATGGGCTTAATTTAAAGAGAGATAAGATTGAATTCGAAGGCGTTTATTGTTCAGCTTCAAATACTTTTATAGGCTTAGTATTAGATTTAAAACAAAGAGAAATGGCTTCTTCAGGTGAGATAAAAAGAATTCAAGGTAAAATAGTTGCTGTTTCTGACAGCACTCTTCATTCAATTATTATTATGCCAGAAAAGATTAATTAAATATTTATAACTATAATTAAGGATTTATAAATGACAATTATTTTTGATAAGAATAAAGGTTTTATTTGTAATAAATGTGGCAATAATAAATGTATAGAATCAAAAGGTATTTACACTTGCCCTGTATGTAATGATGAATTAGACCATTTTAAAGAAATGAATAATAATTTAAAAGGAGAAATAATTAATGATAAAATAAATGAAGCATTAAGAGAAAAACTCTTTCCAAATAAGGATTGAAGTTTGTTTTCCTGAGTTTTATTTTACTTCAGTAAAGATAGAAAATCATTCTTATCTTTTATTACCTCTTGCTTCATATTATCTGCCGTACTAGCACCCTCGACTTTATTTTCTCTCGACAACATATCTAGCGCATAATTCATTAACCAAATTGCACGGTCTGCCTGAGATTTTTGACCTCTCGGAAAATTAATTTTTGAGCTATTGAACGATGTTTTAGCATTCTTAATAAAATTTAATACGTCAGAGTTTTCTTCCGAGTCGGGTAGTCTCATTTGATAAAATTTTTTTTCTTCACTCATACAACTGCTACCTTCACGCTCGAGTTGCCGATATCGATGCTTACATGTTTGTAGTTTGATTTTAGCTTAGAAAGTCCTAAAACAACACTAAACGTATGATCTAAATCTTCAACCAGCTCGGTCATCAAAATAATGCTATATCCGTTACCTTTTGCGATCTCTTTTAATACTGACATAAATACATGATCTTTTGCTGCTCCCCCAGAGACTACAATATTTTTTGCTCTGTCTTTGTAGCGAGCGTTTTTATTTAAAAGCTCGCCAATTACAGAACGTATAAATTGCCTTGCCGCTGTTTCTTTTTCTTTTAAGCAATCAATTCTTTTACCGTTCATTCCATTCTTTTCTGGCATGGTTCCTAGCTGCCACGAATTAATCGCTTCACTTGAAGATAAATTTTGTTGATCAGAAAAAACTTGGATAGCCCCTGTAAGTCCTTCTACTCGCGCGTACGAATCGGGTAGGTTTTTGCCATCTACTTTACTTGCTTGTTGCCAGTCACCATGGCCTATGTGCCAGTATAAAAATGTTTTTGCATCAAGTGGAATGTTAAGCATAGACGCTAAAAACTCATACGCAATTGTTGGTTCCTCTTGGATAATAATTTCACAACTTTTCCAATTTGAGTCCGTAGCTTTGTCTTTAAAACGGATGTTTGCAACTGTTTCTTTAAGGAGGGCTAATTTATTTCTTGCGAGGGTATTATCGCCTACCTGGTCTCTAAATTGATCCATAAACTGGAAAGGCACGCTCATAGCAAGCGAAACAACATGCGTCCCTTCTCCCAAAGCGCGAGCAAGTCCTGCTTTTAACAATGTCTGATAGTGGTCACTCTCTAAAGTACCACCAAAAATGCGTGGGCTATGAGGATTCAGGGTTTGCGCTAACTCTCCGACCACAGTTTCAATTCCCTTGTCATCAATTACTATTGATTGTTTATTTAGCAATTCCTTTTCTTTAGGTGCTGAGCAGATAAAACTAGGTAGAAATTCCATAACATCTCCTTTGTGTATTAAAGCATAAATATTTTAGCTTTAAAGTGTAAAATCTGTTTATTGCATAAATAAACAATAATAAAAGCATAAATATTTATTCTTATAAACATAAATAAATTTAATTGCATAAATATAGATTTTATATTTATGCATAAATAATGTAACAGCAATTTTTGAAGTGAGCAAACGTGGGTCAAATTTTTTATATTTTTTGCCCATCAATTGATTGTAAAAATAAAAGAAATACGACTTAAAAGCTTTACTTATAGCCCTTTATGTTGTATAGTACAACATAAAGGGGGTTTTGTGAAACTTACAGAAGCAAGGATGCTATTTAACAGTCTAAGATCACAAGGTAAAATATCTCTTTCTCTTCACGTGCAAAATGATCATAAAGATAGATTATTCACTAATTCAGAGATAATTTATTTAATTCAGCACACTAAGGGACGTCTTTCTGACAACAATAAGTTTCCAAGCTCAGTAAAAGGAAGTTTCTTATATGAGTGCAAAGATGAACTTAAAAGAGATGTACAAGCAGCTATTATATTAAAAAATGATATTCTAGTTATACATATTTTTAGGAGAGTATAAAATGAAAATTAAAAAAAATTATGAATATATAAGCTTACTCGGCAGAATAAATACAGATGTGAAAATTGAGATTATAGATGATATAGAAACAATTAGTTATAATGAAGTTAATCGTCTAGAACGAATTGTTGCTTATAAATTTTATGTTAAGACGCAGAAAAAAGATATTTTAACATCTGAAGAGGTAAAGGGAATAGTTTATTTTCTTGGAGTAAATATGAATAAATTATCATCGTATTTAAAAATTGATAGAAGCACATTAACAAATGTTATAAAAGGAAGAAAGCCTAGTAAAATGCTGTGTTATCTATTACTTGATGCTGTAAAAACTGAGTTATTATTCCCAAATTTTTATAAATCAAGATTTGAAAAGGCAATCAATTGCGATCTTGATAAAGAATATTTTGAATTGCTTATTAGGAATAAAGCAGCATGAAATTTAAAAATGATATACAAAAAAATGAAAAAATTACTTCAGAACTTGCTAAATTTAGAGTTCCATCTACTCAGCCTCCAAAGCGCCCAAGGCTCCTTTAAGACAAAGAAGACATCAGCCCGTATTCCGAGAAAAGCTCGATGCAAGGCAATCCAAATTCTAGGTACTTTTTTGGAAAATTTTTATCATAGAATCCATAGTAGCCCATTACCCACCCAATTTGTACACAAATTTGATTGATAACAAATAACATCGAAAGCCGATCTCGCCATTCTTTTTTTAATACTTTTGATTGTTTCTTCATTAAATTAAGAAATAAATTTGGAGGGCAAAAAATTTTATTTTTGTCATAAGAAAAAGAATTAGATTTGAGTATATCAATTGAATCAATAATGTCTCTACCTAATCGAAGGGTTTGAGCAACAATGCTGCTGGGCGTGTTATTTCGTAACTCAGAAAATTGTTTTTCTTTTTCTTCTTTGCTTTTACTATGATGATCTATTAAATACTTTGAAAATATTTGATATGATTTCTCTGCTTCAGATTCAATAAGTTTGTGAATTTGAGGAATTAACTCTGGAGATTTTTTAGGATTAATGCTCGCCGATGTTAAATATCCTAGATAAGAACACAGGTGAGCGATCATAATTTCTGGACTCTGAACCATTTTCTCTTGATTTAAAATTTTCGTTAACTCATCTACAAAATGATATAAATGATCCATTGTGCCATATTCTAAGTCAACAATATTGCAAGAAAAAAAATTAGGATTTTCTAATTCATTATAATCAATTTCAGGCAACATGTTTTTTGGATATATTGGTTTAAGTTCAGAAGTCATTTTATTTTCACTATTGTTCATTTACGTCGCTTTCCTCTCCCTAATAATCCGCTTTTGTTCATGCCCCTTCCCCTGACACTTTAAAAAAATAGAACGATGAAAATATCCCTGCTCATAATATTCTGGCTCAAAAATCAGTTTAAAAAGTTTTTCTGGAGACTCATTAAACGCAGCTACGGCCTTTTCTTTCCCCATCGCTTTTAATGCTCCACAAGCATGAGCTACAAAAGCAGGATGAGCTTCTCTTGGATTTTTAAGGCATTTTATTAGCAATTTTATTGTCCAAAATCCTATTCTTTTTTTAATATGATAGATTAGAAAATTTGGAACATGAATTAATTTTTTGTTATTCCCACGTTTTTTATTATAATGTTTTTTAGTTTTATCTATAATATGAGCAATCTGTTTCTCTGCAAAATCTGCGTCATTAATTTTTTCCGCTTTTATGAGCATTATAGCAAGGCCGCGTTTCTGGCTTTCAGATAAACGATCCCCATCTTTAAACGTAGCAATTATGCTTGCAACAGTTTCCACAAACTGCGGATCTAGTTGTTTCACAGTCAGCGGAAGTTTCAGCATTCTCAATTCGCGTTGTAGATTAGCATCCTGATTTTTGAGATACAGAGATTTATTATTGCTCATATTTTAGTCATTTCTATTAGAATTGGCCTTCATCACACTGTAAACATACAAGTCCCAGTTTTCGCCATGCATCAACAACCTGTTTACGATCATCAATACAAAAAAGCACGTCAAATCGTGGCTGAATGTGCAGTTTGTAGATTTCTTCCTTCACAAGCGCATCTTGTCGATAATCATCGTTTTTTCTCATTAAGAGCAAATCGTAGTGCTGATCATTATTAGCTAGCCATTCCTTTGTTATAGCACGCGTAAACTCATTACGACCAGTGACCAATATTATTTTGTGAGATGATTTAAATTTTTCAATGATAGTCGCGCACCACACATTCAGTTTATCTTGAATAATATTTTCGTCCCTTAAAAACGATTTCCAATCTTTTTTACCGCCAGTTATAAACTGTTTTCTGTGTTCGCAGTCTGCTAGAGTTCCATCTAGATCTACAATTATTGCTTTTTGCTTCATATCCATGCTCTCGTTTAAGAATTTTTTATTTAATTAATATATAATTGAGCGAATTTTCAGTCCACTCAGAACGGTATATCGTCGTCAATCGGCTGCGAATTTTCGCTAAACGAAACCTGATTTTCATACTGCTCATTTACATAATCGCTGCTCTTATTTGAAGACCCACCCTCAAGAAATTGCATAGCTGTAGCCACAATTTCAGTCGTATATCGTTTCTGTCCTTGCTGGTCTTGCCAAGAGCGTGTTTGTAACTTGCCTTCAATGTAAACCATGCGCCCCTTTTTTAAATACTTATGCGCATTCTCAGCCTGTCTTCCCCAAAGAACAACACGGTGCCATTCTGTTCTTTCTTCTTTATTGCCATCTTTTATCCATGACTCACTGGTCGCCAAACTTAAAGTGCAGACCTGTTGTCCTCCTGCTGTACTTCTAATTTCTGGCTCTTGCCCAAGTCTACCAATAAGAATCACTTTATTAACACCTGACATATTTTTTTCCTTTTTATATCAAAATATTTATTTAAAATTAAACAATTTTTAAAATTTCTTCACGACCAGCTTTTTCTCCGCACTCAAGATTTTCACCTTTTCTGATCGCGTCAGAGAGGCTTTTTTTATTCACTACGTAAACCGTTTTCTCTTCAACGTATTCCGCTGGAATTAAGGACAATTGATCTTCTGAAATTATATTCTTTTCATCCTTAAATTCAACGTTCCAGTTGATCGCCTCTGCGCCTGCTTTTTGCTTAATTTTAAAAGATTTTACTGTGCCATTAATTTCTAAAATATTGTTATTTTTCATTACTGTGAGCGCTTTATTATAAATTTTATCTTTCTCTTTATTAAGCCTATTTTGTTTTTCTTTAATAGATTTGATAAGCTCATCATAATAGTTAATTTGATTTTCAAATGCTTCTATTACGTATATACATCTGTCTGCGCTAGCTTGTGCTGTAAGTTCAATGCTGTTTACAGTAGGAATTAATTCGTCAGGGATCTCACCATCCATTATATCTATATACTCGAGATATTCAGAGAGGATCTTTTGAGATTCAGCAAGAGGAATTTTTGCGATAGCAAGATCAGGCGTTTTTTTAGCCATGTCAGCGTCTCCATTTAAAGGATTGTGTTTGTTCACTATGAACTTTTTTATCGTACACTTAAAAATGACTTTGTCAAGTATATAAGTAAATTATTTTTATAACTTGTAAGTTGACAACATTTTGTTCGTACTGTAAAGTACCACTGTCATCATAGTGATGACACTTCCAGAACGGAAAACGAGGAGACAGTTATGACTAACGTAGTAGTTCGCAAAGAAAATTCAGTTGTTAAAAAAAATGATGGTTCAGTGAGTTATTTTACAAAAGAGGAAGAGACTGTAATTAAAGGCTTAATATCGCCGAAAGCAACTGATGCAGAATTTAAACTATTTTTATATGTATGTGCCCGCACAGGATTAGATCCATTTTCACGCCAAATTTATTTAATACACAGATGGAGCACTAAGGACGAAAAAGAAATTGGCACTATTCAAACATCGATTGATGGATTTAGAACAATAGCAGCGCGAAATCCTGATTACGCGGGACAAACCACGACGTTGTTCTGCGGTAGGGATGGTGTATGGACTGAAATATGGACATCAAAGGATTACCCGTACGCTGCAAAAGTCGGCGTGTACCGCAAGGGATATAGTGCTCCCACGTATGCAATAGCAAAATGGGATTCGTACGTGCAAACATATAAAGACAAAAAAACCCAAAAATTTTATGTTTCGGCGATGTGGGAAAAATTCCCTGAATTAATGTTAGGAAAATGCGCAGAATCTCAGGCATTACGCAAAGCATTTCCAAACGATCTTTCGGGTCTGTATACTACAGATGAGATGGCTCAAGCACAGAATGAAGCAATAGAAGCTCCAGTAATTAAGGAAGAAACTAAAAAAATTGAGCCTGTTAAAAATGAAATAGTTGAACAAAAAGTAGACCCAAAAAAACCCGCTGTACAACAAAAAATAGTCGCAAATAAAATTGCACAATCGCAAAAAGTTTTGGATAAAATGCCTGAGCAAAAATCGGTTGATGCTGAATTAGTTGATGACGAACAGTACAACAATGAGAATGAAAATCATCGCGCTATTTTTAAATCAATTATGAAAGCGCTTGAATCAATCAAATCATTAGATCAAAAAGACATCAAAAATTTAGTCGCGGTATACAAACAATATAGCAATTTATGCCTCGGAGTTCCTCTAAATAAATTAGAATCACACATCAAAAATCTAGAAAAGGAATTTGCAAAAGAAACCGCCGCATAATCAGTTAAATTTATCAATAAATTTTTGCGTCAAATGTATTAACTGTTTCTGTAGCTCCGAATTATTTTCTAACAACCGCTCATTATGCTGAATTAATTTCTCGTTGAATTTTGTAATAATTAATAGTTTTTCTTTTAATTCAGCATTTTCTTGCTTATATATTTCAATAAAACTTTTTAACTCTTGCACACTCTCAACAAGTAAATCCTTGTCAGAATATATCTGTGTATTTAGCAAAGGCCTTTTCTCTAAGAATTCTTTTAATTCTTTTTCATCTATTTTCCATTCCAATTTTTTCCCGACTTGTTTTGATTTAGCTTGCAATTTTCCTTCATCGATCCAGCGTTTAACGCTTGTTACAGATACATTTGAATATTTTGATGCTTGTAGCAAATTTAGCATTCTCATATGAAATCCTCGCGTAAATATTTTAAAAATATCGCAATCATTGCAAATTGCAATACAGCTCGCTCGAATCATGTGTCTCATAACTATTGGTAATTTAACAACCTCTCAAAAATTTATATAAATAATGCCTATTTTAAAAATATACATAATATATAATAGATTACCAATAATAATATTAATACTTAGATTGATAAAAATATTATTTTACAGTAAAATTTTTTATTAGACTATAGTTTAATCTTTTTCAATAAAAGGAGTTTTATGAGTGATGCTTCAAAAAGATTAAAATTTTTGCGCGATGAAATTTTTAATCTTAGTCTAAAGGATTTTTGTAATAAATTTAACCTTTCCTACAATTACATGCGAAACATTGAATGCGGAGAAAAATCTTTACCAAGAAACAAATCAATAGAAATAACAAAAAAAATTCAAGAATATGGATTTAATATATCGGATGAATGGATAGAAACAGGTAGAGGTTCATGCCCAATTAGCTCTTTTTCTGTATTAAAGACAAATAAATATATTAATTTTGATGACACTAATAATGAACAAAGGCAATGGCTAAAAACAATTTTAACAAGAATATTTCCCTACAAATACGCTTGCATATCATCAAATGAAATGATGCCATTTTTAAAAAATGGAGACATTGTTTTTGGTGTAAAAGGCGACCCAGTTAAAAATCTAACAAGACTAAATAATGAAATAGTAATAGCGAGAATTGATGATAACTACACTTATGTTAGGAGGTTAAAAGTTTATGAAAATGATATTTTTTTAGTCGCAGACAACAAGGAAGGAACTGATGATCCAATAATTAAAGTCAATAAAATAAATTGGATTTCTGGAATTATAATTCACAAAAAACATGTTGGAAAAATTGAACTTTTGGAGAATGAAAATGATTAAAATAAGATATATTTATCTGGGAGCTTTTATTGAAGCATTTGATTTTTGCGTTTATCTTGTATTTTCTCACGAGCTTTCAAAATTTCTGCTCGGAAAAGAAAGTCTATTTTTATCAATATTAATTTTTTCAATCTCCTATATAGCAAGACCTTTTGGGTCATTATTTTTTGGAATGATAGCCAAGAATCAAAAAAACGGAATCACAACATTTTTAAGAAACTCCCCTCTCTGGATTGCAATTCCTACATTTATTATAGCATTTTGTCCACGAAATGATTTTGGAATTTATTTGTTATTAATCTGTAGATTTATGCAAGGTTTTATATTTGGCGGAGAGAGCGGTTTAAGTTTTGTTTTTGCATATTTAAACGTTACAAAATACAAGAATACTGCAATTGCTGCATTTTTAACAAGTGGAGCAGTAGCAATGGCAGCTTGTTTTATACTTATACCTCTAATTCCCTCTTTATTTAATTTAGAATCTTGGCGATTAGCTTTTATTATATCAGGTATTCTTAGTTTATTATTTGTCATTATCAGGTCAAGGATTCCAAAAACGTGCAACGAAGTTTTTGATACAAATTCGAAAAATGTAAGCATTTTTAAAGCGATCTCTTATATAATTATTTATGCTGCTATGTTTAATACAGTTCTTGCTTTTCTAACATCTGGTCAAAAATATATAAGCTTACCAATTGCTATGTTAAGTATTTCTTTTTTCTCAATTCTTTTTGGATTTATTTTTGACAACGTAAACATTTTTAAATTTTTAAAAATAATAAACACTATAGCAATTGTCTTTTTAATGTTTTTCATATATTTTAATCAAGATTTGTTAGCATTTTTTACAGCATTTATAATGTGCTGTGCTCTAGGTGGAATTTCGATATCATCTGCTATTAAATATTTAGCAAATAGCACGAATTTATATCCCAGTTTCGGATTAGTTTATAATGTTGTAATGGGAGTAATGGGGGCATTAGTGCCCATAATTAGAGAGGTATTTAAATCATGAAAACTGCACCTCGCAAGGCGATTTTAAATCCAATCGATAAAATGATTGAGTTCACTCATTTGTTTAACTCAACAATTGATAAAGAAAAAAAACTCGGTTTAAATGTTAATATGTTCACAGTTGCAGTAAATGATGGCGAGAATAATATAATACTTACCAATGCTGAACAATTAGCTAGCATTTTTACGAATAGGGAAATGCATCTTTATTGTCCAAAATATAAAAAATTTGATCATGATAATAAATCCTCACTTTTGCTTAGTTTGGAAGAAATAACTGTTTCTAACAAAAAAGAAGCGGAAGCAATACATGCTAGACAAAACTTTGATCAAACTATCAGGCCACGCACAACATTTTTTGCAATGTATAACCAATATAGCAAAATTTTAAAGCGAAATATACAGGCTTCGTTTACAATCGGGTTATCAAAATCTGATATAGATAAAAATGAATTTTTTTATAAAAATATTATGAACATTCACGAAGTCTTTAATAGTAGTCTAAACATAGCTTTAAATATAGATAAGTTGAAAAGAAAAAACGTATTAAATACGTTAGATATAATTTAAAAAGGTGACATTTGTCACCTCGGTTACTATTGCTGTTTTATAACGGCAGGGGTAAAAAAAAAGAGGTGCTCTTTGGTCGGAGCACCTCAATTGAATTGATTGTTTAATTCTTCGCTAAGATCTTGCAGGAAATATGCGAAGAATCCCACAAAAATATAGGTCTGTGCGGTTTTAAAACGCTAGCACTATACGTAATCAATGCTAGCATAAATAAAAAATTCGCACAAGATCACGAGTCAAGGATGATTTTGTGATGACAAATTATGCATATTTCAAACTAAAAGCTGATTACAGTTCTCCAAAAAATCAAATAAAACAAACAATAATAGAGCAAAACAAACAACGTGATGAGTCAAAAATAGTATCGGGACTACCCTCCGAATTGCTCGCCGTGTTCCTGTTATCTCAATCAAATCGAGATTGTGAATTGCAATTTAATTCACAGGGGAAATTCCATAGTATACAACTGCAAAATATAGATAAATTAGGCCGAAAATTCGCGGATGTTTTGATCGGCGTTGAGCTTAACGAGCATGTTGTCACACGAGAGATGCAGCTGCTGAATTCTCAAGTCATCAGGGCTCGAGGTGCGCCTTTAAAAAAATGCGCGATAGACGTTCTCGTGAAATCGTATGCGACGTTTCGTGAATGGTTTGTCAGATCAAAATCAGAAAAAATGAGTTTGAGAGATTTAATTTCTGCAATTAATAAAGATAACTCAGCAAACGGCAAACAGAATTTGAATGTATTAATGCAATTATTACTGTTATCAAAAGTTGAGTTGTATTCGTCTCAAGATGACAAAATATTATTACCAATGTCCCGTTTGTTTACTGTTGTATCTAGTGAGGCAGACGCTCAGGAGGCACTCAGATCGTTGATTAGAGAGGCTAGAGACAAGAGCGAATCAAAAAAAAGAGGCGGTATAAAAAGCGGCAGACTAATGGACGTTTGCAAAAATATTTTTGTAGATTTTTCTGGCAGTGCATATGAGCGACTTTTTTTAGCGCACACTAAAATGACAAAGAAAGGGCTTGTAGCGACAGGTTCATTCTTTAGATATGATTTGTCCCTCGGTAATGCAGAAGCCCGTCTCTGCGCTCTGCTAGACATGCATAGGCCATATCTTCGAGAGCACAACACTGACGGATCAATCACACAGCTCACACTCGCGAAAACGTTTTCTCTAAATTCTATTGTTGCGCTCACAGGACAAACTACTGAATCAAAAAAGGATCCACGTCGTTTTAAAGAAACATGCAGGGTTGCTGCTTCAACATTTGGCGCAATTGCTTATAGTATTAGCAATTTTTCTATTGAGTATCAAAAATTTATAGACCCTACCCAAAAATCAACATCAGAACCTTTTGCGGAAAATATAGGGGGGGATCAGAACCTTTTGCGGAAGAACTCAGAACCTTTTGCGGAAGAAAATGATAAAACTCAGAACCTTTTGCGGAGCTTTTCAGAACCTTTTGCGGAAACAGCCCCAAAATGTTCAACTCTAACAACAACAAAAAAGCCTTTAGTATATATAAGTAATCTTAATATAGTAACTACTAGTATCCCAAAAATTTCAGATCAGCAGTCCGAAGACTCAAAACCTCAACTTTCAGAAGACATCAAAAAATTCATCGACTCATTTCCGCCAGTCCCCAAAAGACGTGAATACGCCCGTATTAGAAAACTCGATTCTTTTGATGAATACGAAAAAGAAATTCGATCATCACCTGGATTTTTTAATTTCACGCGCAAATCATCATTAAAAAACAGCATAGCGTCTAAAAATTAGGGGTTATTTTATGTCTGAAACAATTGAGGATCAAAAAAAGCGAGGACGTAAAAAAATGACTGAAGCAGAGAAAATTGAGAGAGACGAAAAAAGACGGAGTCTTAAAAAACTGAGAAATCGAGCTTACTACGTAACAAAAACTATTTTTAAACGTCGCGAAAAAAAGTCAGCCAATTAAATAGACTATCATTTTTTTTTATTTTAGATTTCATGTGAACTGAGTTTAATCCCAAAGTGGAGACGAGATATATATGCTACGCATTACTATTATTAATACGTCAAATAATGACGTTTTTTACGCAACTGAAAAATCTGTTGGATTTGATATACCGTCAAATCAATCTATCATTTTATTACCGTTTCAAACTAAAATTATTAAAACTGGGCTATCCTTTAAAGTAGAAGACAAATCGTCGTTTAATAACATACGTTTTGAACTACAAATTAGACCTCGCAGCTCCTCATTAATTAAAGAAAATCTCTATATTCAGTTAGGCACTATTGATCAAGATTACACGGGAGAAATCCACGTAATCGTTAAAAATCTTTCACCACTCCCCAAGCGAATTAAAAAAGGCCAGCGCATTGCGCAGGGCGTTATTAGCTCAGTTTATATTGCTGATAACGTCATAAACAAAAATAAAAAACGCAATAATTCAGGATTTGGGAGTACTGGAAAATGAAAGCAAAAAAATATAATCCGTCAGCTCAAAAAATTGTTAGTTATACACAACAACAAATTGATGAATTAAAAGCATACGAAGACCAATTGCACAAAGACATGATTTACATAATCGACAACGACATCACACGTGCATATGCTGATATGAAAAAACACATACGCAAAAATTTAGACAGCAAACGCATTATACACAACAGAAATATATACACTGCATTAATAAATCTTAAAAAATCAGCTCAATTACTAATCAAAAAATATGAGGAGAATTTTGATGCAAATTAAAGACGATGTGAAAACTGAGGTTGAAAACCCTCAAAATTTAACAACTGAAGAAACAGTTCAGTTAAAAAGATATGACATTGGCATGTCATATTACGTCACGAATAATTTAGATGACATGAATAAAGCCAGAGAATTATTAGGATTAAGTCCGCTTAAAAACAAAAAGAAAAAATGCTTGAGATGTAACAGTTATTTTAAATCCGCTGAGTATCGTTTGTGTGCAAATTGCAGAAATTTTGCAAATAGTAATAATTCTAGTTTTTTATGAGAGGAAATATGCATGAAAACAAAAAATATCAGTGATTATATTGACGAAATAAACGCATTGAGAATTGAGAATGAATTGTTGAAACGAGATAAAAAAACTCTCGTTGAAGCTGTGGAAAAAATGGCTTCTGATGCTCGAAATCAACTACATAATTTAGAAAAAACATTGGATTTATTTAGAATTATAAACAGAAATGTGCGTACTGTAAATAATAAACAAAGCCCACCACCCGAGGGTGTAAAACGTCCCGTGGGTAGTATTGATGGCTCAAACATTATGATTAAATCTTGGAGTAAATAATGAATAAAAATATATATAATCTAAAAACTATTGAAGCGCTAAAATTAATGCTAGACGGGAAAAAAGTTAAATGCGAAGACGGAACTATTTTTCAAATTAATTTCGAAAAAGAATTGGTTGTAACAGATCAAAATGATGAATTTAAAATTCATGATTTTTTAAAATCAGACCCTTATAAATTTAAAGAAATTTTGGAGTAAATAATGTCTGAAATTGAGCTGTTTAAAACATCTGTACCCAAAAAAATAAAAAGATTTGCAATCAATAATTTTGGAGTCGAAATAATTGTAGCAGAGAGTTTGAAAAAAGCAGGTATATATTCAGATGATAAAAAATCAAATAACGCAGATGTTGTTTATATTAATAACATAGTATTTGTAAAAAAATATACAAAACATAAAGCAGATGACTTGAGCTTTTTAATACTAAAATGCCTTGGCCTTGCAGTTATACATCATTTTAAATATCAGAATTTAAAAATAACTAAAATAAATGAGGAGATTCAGGCTATAGGTATTGCTTTTTCTTTAGCTGTTTTTCTTAAAATTAGGGTTTCAAAAATGATGATTAGAAATTTAAATAGATTGATTTCCGTTGATGATAGTAAACAATTTTTTTTAGAATTTTAGGAGATAATATGACTATATATCATTTAGAAAATGATAAAACAGAGGATCTTTTTCACAAACTTACTAGCGAGGGTCGACAAAAAGCGTATGAAATTTCACGCACTAATGACAAAAATATTACATATAAAATAGTGCAAAAAATATATATTGATGAAATATTTTCTGAAGGTATAAGTGAAAAATCAATCATAATTTGCACACAAATAAGAAATAAATTTAAAGAATTAGCTGGTTTACTTGTAGATAATATCAAAGATGAGCACAAATTAGAAATTGCACTAACAAATCTGGAAAGCGCAATGCTTTTTGCAGAAGCTGGAATTAATAAAAATTTAGGAGAAAATAAATGACAACATTAGCTACAAAAAACGAAAGTGAGGCGCTGCAAATATTAATGTCAAATTTAGACGATTCAAAATTTATAACAGATGAATTTCTCGCTGAATTTGCAGGAGTCAGAAAAGACAATTTCAATTGCAAAGCTGAGCAGCTAAAAAAATGCGGAATACTGGATAATTTTTATAAAATAACAATAGATAATTTTAATAATATTGGAATAGTCAATCAAAAAATAATTATTAAATATAAATTATCAGATGTTATCCTTATTTTAAGCCAATATGAGAATAGTCACCAAAGAAGGGCTTTGAAATTATGCAAGCGAGCGTTAGATATGTTTGTAGATGACGCTATTATGAACTATGAAAATTTTATAGAATCTAATTTAATGCACATTCAAAAAACATTATCAGGATTGCAAGAAAAACATTCAAAATTCAGTAACGAATTAATTCAGATTAAAAATTCAAAATTGAATAAAAATTCTCAAGAGAAATTAATACATATTCAAAAAACAATTGCTGGATTAAAGAAAAAACATACTAAATTTAGCGACGAATTAATGCAGATTAAAAACTCAAAATTAAACAAAATTAGGCCATAAACAGGAGCGGCCAAACAAATGTTTGGCCTACCGACGAATACGAGACGTATTAGCTACGCATCAGCTCAGAGCGTAGCACAAGGATTAGGAATTGCAACAGCAAATAAAGGAGTGGCTATGTCATCAGGATCGTTTATAAAACTATCATACCCCCTCAGTAGAAAATTAGGAATCCCAAAATCTTTGGTATTACAGAAAATAATTGATTGGGTTTCTGTAAATAAAAACAAATCAAACATGAAAAAAGGGAATGCTGTCTGGGTAAAACGTTCTGCGCAGGAGTTAGCTCAGGATTTAGACGGCAATATGTCAGCGCGTAGTATTGAGCGCCATTTGTCTGAGCTTGCAAACGAAGGTTGGATCATAAAAGAGAATTTTAACAGAAATAGTTTTGATAGGACTACGTGGTACACAGTTAACGGGCGTTTAGTAAGCATTGCGTTAAAAGAATGGAACGCAGAACAGAGCGACAAAATGTCGTCTTCAGATAACGATCAACTGTCGGAATCTGAAACCGACAAATTGTCGAAAAATTTAAATTCATGTGCCGACAATCGATCGGAATCTGAAACCGACAATCTGAGTGCAGTCGGTACGCAAATTG
The DNA here is from genome assembly GCF_014281055.1 of Fluviispira vulneris. Lineage (NCBI taxonomy): Bacteria > Pseudomonadati > Bdellovibrionota > Oligoflexia > Silvanigrellales > Silvanigrellaceae > Fluviispira > Fluviispira vulneris. The sequence goes on from NZ_JACRSE010000008.1 coordinate 58,084, forward strand.
GCGAATCAGAATTACGCAACAGTTACGATTCTCCCAACAATATAGTAATAGATAAAGAATATAAAAAAAGAATAGATGAAGAACAGATAAATATTACAGAAAATTTTTTAGACTTAAAAAAGACAAAAATCAGAGTTGTGAAAACCAATGAGAAAAAATTAGACGAAAGATCGGCTCAATTACTCAAATCTGGAATTGACGCATACGTAAAAGCGTACGAGCAACGCTACAAAGCAAAGTTCCTAGATTTCGCAACTCTCAATCGTTCAATACAGCAAATAATAAAAAAAATGGGCAAATCGTTTTCTGAACAAAATTTAATTGATTGCGTGAATTGCTATATGCGCTCGCAAAATTCGTGGCATTTGACTAAAGGCCACTCTCCAATCTACCTCGCTGGTGACATTCAAAATATTTTTGCAGCAACACAAAATAAAAACGTCATCAAAACACAAACGCAGGCTCGTCACAGCGATTTATCAAGTGCGATTGATCAGTCTATCGCAAATGCAATGGAAGCTCTTAGAGACGAAAAGAACAGTGATATTTTTGATGTTTAAACTTTGATTAAATTAGAGGCATAACATGATTTTTTATTTTGAATTTTTCAAAACAGAGGATTTATGATCAACAAAGAAGATTACAAATTTGATTCAAAAGAGGCATTTAAACGTTTGCTGGATGGAAAATCAATTATATCTAAATTCGGTATTGTATATAAAATAAAAGGAAAATCTATTCAAACAAGCACAGAAAAAATATGCTCATTTGCTGAGTTTTTAAATTATGACAATGAATATTTATTTAAAGAATTTATTAAAGGTAAAGACTATATTTTTGTTTATAATAAAAAATTAAGAACTTTTGAAAAAATTTTAGAATTTGATTTTATTTAATTATTAAAATAAAAAGGAAATTAAGTATAATGAAAAAAACATACAAAACGGAAATTGACGAAAATATTTTAGAGCTGCTAAAAGAAACTGAAATAGAAATAAGAGTAGCTGACTCTTTAAAAGACGCAAATATTAATTGGTTAGACGATAAAGCCAATGAACATTTAGCGTTATATACAAACGGAATAATATTCGTAAAATCACAATCTGAATATAATTACGATGAACTAAATTTAATTGTTTTACATGAAGTAGGACATGCTTTTATACAACATCATCAAATGCGTGGATTTAATATTGATAAAAAAACAGAGGAAATATCAGCAAATTGTATAGCTTTTACATTAGCTAATTTAATTGGAATTGAAGTCAATGATTTTATGATAGGACAGTTTAATAAATATAATGATTTAATTTTTGATTAAATATAAGGCATTCAAATGTTGTTTATACTAAACGCATCGAAAGAAAAATGGTTCAAAAAATATAGAAGCTTCACTTGCACGCCTGAAATGTGTCCTGCATGCAAAATAACGGCGTGGGAAGATGCTGTATTCCAATATTGGATAACAAAAGATCATGTGGGCTTTTTTAGAACATGCGAAAAGTGCAGTAAATTTCAAACTGTATTAACTCCAAGAAATATCAAAGAACAACAAAAATTAAATCGATTGGTTTTTAATCTAACATGCGAATATAGGGAAATATAATGCTAAAATTCAATGAATATATGAATAATACTTTTAAAGACCTGCATGAACACAGCTTTTTAAGCGATTTATTTAGTAATTTAGACAATTTTAAAGATGATTTATTAAATAAAAAATCACCACGATTGATTGTGAATATGCCGCCAAGGCATTTAAAAACCAGAACGTTAGCGTTGGGATTTCCTTTGTTTTTAGAATCATTTAAGAAGCTAAAAATCGCTGTATTTACGCATAACTATCCAAATTCATGTTATCTTAAAAATATTAGTCTAGAAATATCAGAATATAATGAGGTTTATTATTATTTTATAGGGCATGAAATCGAGAAAGAAAAATTTGACTTAATTATTATAGATGATCCTTTTTATTTCTATAGTGCATATAAATGCGAATATATAAATAATTATGTTAGTAATTTATTAAATAAAAATTTAAATAAAAATGGCGGTTTTATTCTAGTTGAGTCAAGGTATTCTGTTAATGATTTAACTAGCTATCTACTTAAAAATTATAATGATTTTAAACTATTAAAATATAGAGCACTTGATATAGCCGATCAGCATTTTTCTTTAGAACATTTTCACAGAATAAAAAATAATTGCAGGCAAATATTTGAATCGCTTTATCAGCAAGAGCCAGTATGTGAGGAAAAATAATGCAAATAATAACAAACATAAGAGAAATTGAAGAAAAAATTTGTGGAACGGAATACGCAGGATTTTTAATTGAGACAGAAAAAAAATACAGAATGCACGGTGAAAACAGGTGTGATAAAATTTACTACATTTGTGTTGTAGATAATGAAGAGCAATGTTGCGAAGATTTTGGCTATTTATCAACTCCTGATGACTATAAATCATTCATTGGTGCTGAGTTTTATTCGTACGAGGTCATTGATGTTGAGGACTCAAAAAACAAATTTGATAAATTTGAGTATAGCGGTGAAGAGCAAAAACTAAACATTAAAACATCGCACGGAGACATTCAATTTTCTGCATATAATTATCACAATGGATATTACGAACACAGAATTATTGTTCAAAAATTTGAAGACGAAACAATGAGTGATATACATTTTAAAAATGAATTTTATAATGAAATATTTAAGAAAATCATCAATAATTTTGGAGTATAAAATATGTGGTACCCAGATATAAAAATAGATAGTTGGCTTAAAAAATATCCTGCATTGAAGGAAAAATACCCTAAAATCTGTACCTGTGGCGAAATTAGAAACGAAGCTGTACCTTTTGTTTCTGATAATTGGGTAGGTTTAAAATATTCTCGTTGCAAATGTGGGAAACTCTCATCTAGAGCAAGCATACCTAGATCAGAAAAACTTAGAAAAGAGCTAATGGAAATAATTTTAAATCTTTAAAAATATTATCAACAGGAATAGCTGTAATGAATAAAACAGATTTTAATGCGGAATATGTTAGAGAGTTAAGAGCGTCGCAAATACAAAAAGAAAAAGAAGAATCTGACATTGAATATGATAAATTAATTAATATTTTAAAAGAATTAATACTAAAAAATTCAATAGAAAATAAAGAATATATTATAATAACAAATGATGATTATCCCGTATTTAATAACCTTATTAAAACTAAAAATTATTCTGAATATCTTGTTAATTATTTTAACGCATTGGGTTTTAAAACTGAATACACAGAAACACGTGAGAGATGTTTTAACGGTAAAACAACAGCTCAATTCAAAATTGAATGGTAGAAATTATGAATGATTTTGAAAAAAAATGTGCAATTATAATACGAGAAATTTGTCAACGTTCAGAGAGAAGCCTTTCAGAAAATTTTATAAAATCGTGGCTTAAAAGCTGCATAAAATTAGGCGAAAAAAAAGCGATGTATGCGCTGGGAGAGATATATAAAAAAGCAAAACAAGGCTATCAAATACCATCTATTTTTGAATTTGAGCAGTTAGCAGAATCAGAGACAGAGCCTAGCATGCAAATTGCTGAAAGAATTATAAAAGGCATGAGCACGATTGGTGCGTATAACAATGATAAAGCGAAAGAATTTATCGGAGATATTGGCTGGAAAATTGTACAAAAAAACGGTGGATGGCAAGAGCTGTGCTATAATACGAATCTAAAATACATTAATTTATTTAAAAAAGACCTTCTAAAACAAATTAAACAACTGAAAAAAGAAGAGAAAATAGAAAACCAAAATTTGTTAAGCGAGGCTCAAATATGAAGAGAAGTGTTATAAATAGAAAAATTAAGAAAAATTCAATAGAGCACATTTTAGAGTCTGCATGTGTACAGTTAACAAAAGAGAATTTTAGTTTAAGAGCCGTTTTGTTCTCATTAATTAAAGAAAATAATAGCGAGATTGAAGACAAAAATATTTATGAGTGGATTAATCAAAGCATGAAAAAATGCCCAAAATTGTCTGAGGAGCAGGAATTGCATATTTTAAGACAGGTTGATCAATATAAATTTGGAAAAGGGAATAAGCATGAATAATGATGAAATATTTGGAGTAATATCTGTTTATGTATTTTGCTTATTCGTATACAGAATTGTTTGCTTTATAGTTCTATTGAAGATTGAAGAAATAATTGGAATAAACAGACGATCAATAATTAAAAAAATAACAAATTTTATAAACTATATGATAACGCCCGAGTATAAACTATTTGATTTACATGATGCATTATTAAGAGAAAAATTAAAGTCAAGATGGAGAAAATATGATATCAGCAAACGAAGCTAAAGAATTAACAAATAAAAATGAAATATTTTACAAAGAAAAAAATTTAAACTTGTCAGCAATTTTCAATGATGATTTGAATACGGTTATAAATTTAATCAGTGACAAAATAAATGAACAAATTAAAAACTTAGATTTTGAGGCATTGATTGATTTAAAAAAAGAAGATGAATTATTAAAAAAATTTTTATATAAGTGGGCTTATAAAGACAAGCTTATGTTATTTAAAGAGTATTTTGTAAAACTGGGATATAAAATTGAAATATATTGGTCGAGATCGTTATATTTTACGCCAGATTTAATAATTATTAGCTGGGAATAATGGAGTAAATAAAATGGAATTAACAGAGAATAGTTTCAATTTGGATAAATACAATGCGATTAAATTAATGAATGAGGGTAGCGCTGTTGTTTCAAATTTAGGTGGAATTTATCATATTAAAGATGGGGAATTGAGTGTAGAAAAAAATGGTTTTGAATCGAAAATAGAATGGAAAGAATTTTTATCTGACGAAAATAAAAAAATGTTTCGAGTTTATAAAGAAGAAACGGAGTGGGGCATTGCGATTGAAATTGACAATGCAGAGGTAAGCACAATTACAAATGCGTTTAAATCTGTGACTGAACTTTTTTATAATGTAAACTACGCGAGAAATAGATATAAAAAGCATTTGATTAAAATTTCGTTTAACAGAATAGATCATAAAAATGATGATTAAGACACATGCTCTTAAATTGCGCAAATTTGGGTTAATTATTTGATTTGTAACTAACTAATTTCATTTAATTTTTTTACCAATGAAGAGCTGGAAAAATGAAAAAAAAATTTGTTATTGGGATAGATGCAGGGCTTCGGGGTGGTGTAGCGTTACTGTACGGCAACGAATCAAAACAGGAGTTACTAGCATATGCGAGTTTATCAACTAGCAGTATTGG
>NZ_JACRSE010000009.1:0-28722 GCF_014281055.1 Fluviispira vulneris
GTTGAAAACAAACGATTTAAACCCCTTGCTCCTTCATCTGCACCTAGTCCATATTCGTTGAGTATCATAATGATTAAATTCTGAATTTGAGAACAAACTGACTGCATTTTAACTGTTGAATCTTCCAAGGGAAGTGCAGAAAATCCAATTATTAAATGAATTCCTTTACCTCCGTGAGATCGTGTTATGTACTCAATTGACGCACAAATTTTAGGTAATTTCGTTGATAAAAAGTTATGTACTTTGTAATAGTCAATCTTGCCTTCTTGATCTTTCCACTTCTGAGGGGTTCTATGTGCATCGATATCAATCATTAGATAGCGAAGAACTACCGATCCTGTTGGGTTTAAAATTCCACAACTTTGTAAATGAGCATAAATTCTTGCGCAGGATACAATAAGTTTTTGACCATCTGATTCGATATACTGCTTGTAATCGTGCTTTCCTGTTCTTGAGGGCTTTCTTTTAGCGCTGGTTTTAGAGATGGACATTTTTCCACCTCGTCAATGCTGCTAATATATTATTTTTTCGGTTATGGTTATCTATTAGGTAAGTTACTAATTTTTTATATTTATTTAAAATAAAAATTATTAGAATGACATCATTGTAGTAGGGGTTTCCACGAAAAAACCTCATGAGAGCCTTTCTTAGCTATTGCGCAGAAGCTCTCAATCGGCTACCATGAAAATATCGATTTTTCTTTTCGATGGTGGGTTTTTTGAGTTGAGCCTTACGCTAGTTTTAGCTGGGTCTTCTCAGAAGACCCTTTATTATTTCAAATATTAACTAAACACCTTTATCTTTACAAATATCGTCACTATTTATTTTTGTATCATTTTGAATTTTGTTTTTTTTACGCCTATAGTTTTCTCTATTTTCTTTTCGTTTCCACTTCCAATATTCTTTTCTAACATGAGAGTTCTCTAAGTATTCTTTACTATTAATTATAGTTTCATACATGAAATTTGGGTCCTTATGGAAATTTAATTCAATACATTTTTTAATATTAAAGCCATACCTTAATGTATAAGTAAAATGAATTGCCCAATCTGTAAATATTTTGCTTGTATCTTTAAATAAAGACATTAGTTTTAATGTCCAAAATCCGTGATTATTAATTATGTATCTAATTGCTAATCCATCAATATTAGGAAATACAAGTCTGAGATTTTCGATACGTGGTAATTGCTGAATAATTTCATATGATTCATTGAATTCTTGATTACTTAAAATTTTTTGAGTTTTACAATTATTTAACTTTCTACTCTCTTTTTTTAAATTAATTTGTTTATCTTCCTCTTGAGTTACTTTAATTGATTTTTGATTTTGTAATCTTAATTCTTTCTCTTTTTTCTGCAACAACTGCTGCTTAAATCTCTTTAATGCATTTGAAATAGAGTTTTTCATCCATTTTGCATCATTTACTTTGTTTTGTTGAATTGCTAGTTTGCAAATATTTTCTATAAATGATTCAGGTAATTCAATTGCCCCATCTATTACAAGTATTTTTTGTTTTAATTCCAGTGTATCCATTTTTAACCATCTAACTATTTATTATTAATTTATTCCTAAAATCTCGAGAATTTTTTCTAATTCTTTCTGATCTTTAAATGATAAATAAAATTTTCCACTATTCTCATTCTTACCTTTTTGAAATTTTACTTGGATTCCCATCTTTTTTAAAACTCTTTCCTCAATAACAGAATAATCATTTTTTCTTACTTCATTAACGCACTGAGGTTCGAGTTTTTTTCTGATAGCGTTTAATAATGCTGATTTGTTTTCCCATTTTTTCTTAGCAAACTCATTAAGTAACACGCGTACTGAAAAAAATGAGGGGTTTTCTCTAATAATTGATTTAACTTCTTCAGGAAAGCGAGCAATATTTATATAATACTGAACAGTTCTACTATCTTTTTCATATTTTTTTGCAATTTGTTCTACTGAATAATCAAAACACAGTAAATTTAAATATGATTCCGCCAAATCTACAGGACTCAAATTCTTCCTTAATATATTCTCGTCTAAACTTCTTATTAAAGAATCACTAGAATTTGTATGAGATTTAAGTAGGCATGGAACTTTTTCCAAACCAATTTGCTTTGCAATTGTTAATCGACGTTGTCCTGAAACACATATAAGCCTCAAATCAGGATCTCTTTTAACTTCAACTACCAAATTTTGAAGAATACCCTCACTTTTGATACTTTCAGCTAATTGTAAAAACTCATGGCTATTATTATCCAATGTTTTTCTACAGTTTTCTTCTATGACTATATCTTCAGTTGGAATAAGGGCTGTTTTTCCAAAATATTGCTCTATATTTTGGTATTTTTCTTGCTCACGGGAAGTTTTATCTTTTTCAAGACGTTGAATTATTTGTTCATGCTTAGAATTAATCGCAGATTGAATATTACTCATAGGCTAATCCCTTACTTTTTGCGAACGCGTTCGCAATTCTATCGATCCCTTACTTTTTGCGAACGCGTTCGCAATTCTATCGATCCCTTACTTTTTGCGAACGCGTTCGCAATTCTATCGATCCCTTACTTTTTGCGAACGCGTTCGCAATTCTATCGATTAAAATTCAATACTTGCTTCAACTTCATCAGAAATTTTATTTACTAATTCCATATTGGGGAGTGGTACTCTTCCCATTCTTTTCCCTTTTAAACTTGGCAATAATTCACCAGCAAGAGCACAATATGCATTTGAAATAATGGAATTTGGTTTCCATGTGACGACAGGTTGACTTGCAACGCTCGCTGCAGGGATCGAAGCTGAATTAGGAATTAAAGTTTCACAGACAGGAAAATTAGCAGCTTTTGCTAATTCTCTAATTTTTTCAACAAATTTTGGATGTGTTGCAAAAGATTTATCATATCTACATATGATTGCACCTAAATTAAATAATAATGGATTTAAATATTTTCTTATTTTTTCAGCAGAATGAACCATATCTACTAAGCCTTTAGCACTTTCAGGATCAGGAAAAACTGGCATTAAGTAATAATGTGCGGAAGTCATTGCAGACATGTACAAGCAGTCTAAAGTTGGATGAGTATCTATAATTACGATATCGTATTTTTCAAAAACAAAATCTGACAGTATTGGCTTTAATAGTAAATGTTGATGAACCTGACCAGTCATTTGAACAACTGCATCTGTCAATTCACGTGTACCAGCTAAAACATCTATATTTGCTGATACTGGAGATTTTAAAAAAACATCTTCACATGGGATTTCTTTTAAAATTGCTTTTGCTAAATTCTTTTTTTCAGCATCAGACGGATTAATTCCTAATATATCTGTAGCATTGCCTTGGTAATCGGAATCAATTACTAATACACTTTTACCTAAGCTAGAAAAAGCAGCAGCTAAATTTACAACAGTAGTTGTTTTAGCAACTCCACCTTTTTGATTTGCTATACAAATGATATTTGTTTTTTTTGACATTTCTTATCTCCTAAAAAGAAACAGAGACTAAATTGACTCTACGTCTAGCTCAGACCTGAGTCAAGGTGTCAAAAAATAAATACAGATTTTCAGATATTTTTTCAGAAGATCCTGCAATTTTTTTTGACATAATAAAATTTGATTAAATTTTTAGCATACTCCTCTAGATTTAAAAGATACTCCGGATAAGTACAATTATCCTGCCAATCGATTGAATTTCTGTTACCTTTAGCAACGCATAAAGAAACAGAGATGTTTCCTTGAGGCTTGAAATCAAAGGCACAATTTTATTCTGCATGATATTTAAGCTCATGCGCGAGCACAGGGAAAATTGGCAGGATAATTTTTAGAAGGACATTCACCTATGAAGTTAGAAAATATTTTAGAGCTCTTTCTAAAGAACTTGCATACAAAAGGTGCATCTCCCCATACTATAAAAGCGTATAAACTCGATCTATTAGATTACTTAAAACATTTAAAAGAAAACGAGTGCTCCGAGGAAGCAGCTTCTCTCTATAGTTTAGTTGTCGATGCCACAAGTATTGAGTTTAAAAGTTATAAGGAATACTTGGGTCAATCTTCTCCTGCCACCATTCAAAGAAAGTTTATTACATTAAGGCGTTTTCTGAGTTGGTGCCTAAAAGAGGGTTTTAGAAAAAATCCTGTGCCTGAGCCTCCGAAACTTCCCAGCTCCCAACCCCTTGCCCCACGCTGGCTCAAGCGAAATGAGCTCAATTCCTTATTTCGGCTTGTGGAAAAACAAGGCAACAAAAGAAATGAAGCCATTGTCCAATTGCTTTTTCATACGGGACTCAGAGTTTCAGAGCTTGTTTCCTTAACTTGGGAAGATATTCACATAGGTCGCTATGAAGGACTGCTCACGGTTAAATGCGGGAAAGGTCAGAAAAAGAGGTTTGTTCCTTTAAATGCAACGGCGCGTAAAGTTCTTCTTGAACTCAAAGACGTTTCAAGTCAAAAAGAAGCAAAGGATTTTCTCTTTCACGGAAAAAGAGGACCTCTTAATGAAAATGGGGTCTTGAAACTTTTTTACACCTTAAGCAGTTCATTAAGTATGGATACAAAAAACAAAATCACCCCCCACCGCTTAAGACATACATTCTGCAAAACGCTTCTCGATAAAAAAGAATCCATTGAAAAAGTCTCGACCCTTGCCGGTCACTCTTCGCTTTCCACTACACAAAAATACATCACCCCTTCGATTGAAGACCTCAAACTTTCAGTCGATAGCCTCATGGATTAAAAGCCGCTTATATTTTTGTTATGGACAATTTGATTTCCCATTGACTCAGTATGGGCAGTTTACTATACTAAAGTATAGTAGATTTATGCCGAAAGGATCTTGTGATGTGGGAAATTGAGTTTTTTGAGGATAAAAGAGGCAAAAAGCCCGTACAGGATTGGTTCGCAAAACTTGCAAAACCTGACCAAAAAGAAATTGCTAAATGACTCGGTTTGCTTGAGATTTTTGGGTACGAATTGGCATTGCCACACGCTAAAAACTTAGGAGGGGGAATTTATGAGTTACGCGCTAAATCAAAAGGAGCTGGCTACCGTATCTATTACACCTTTAAAAATGACAAAATCATTATTTTATTAGTCGCAGGAGATAAGTCTACCCAACAAAGGGATATAGAAAAGGCAAGAAATTTAAAGGAGAGTTTATGAAAAATAGCAACAACTGGAGAGAAATCAGAAAAAATTATTTCACTCAAAAAGAACTGCATGAAATTGATCATGAAGTCGCGAAAGAAGCTGCTATTCTTAAAAAACTTCAAGATTCAATCTCAAAAGAAGTCGCTGCATTTATGGCTAAAAAAAATATCGGCTTTAATGAATTCATGCTTTTAATGCACTCAAACCCAAGACAAATGTCTAAAATTGTAAAAGGCGATTGCAATTTAACCATGCTTTCCATTGCTGAATTAGCCACAGTCATGGGCAAAAATGTTAAAATCGTGTTTGAATAAATTAAAGAAAAAATATATGGCTGCTTACCTATTAGAGGGGCACTGCGCTCCTAAACAGAGGAAGCTGCTCACTTTTTCAGTGAGGAAGGCATCACTGTATTCATTCTAAGGTGCTTTAGCTATAGCGATATCTATAGGTTGGCCAAATTCATAAGAAGCATCAGCACATTCTGTTAATTCACCAGATTTATTTATGCTACAGATACTTACTTTTTCACTTCCAAAATTCATAACATAAGCCTTTCCATTGTTGATAATGATACCTTCTGGGTAACTAAAATTATGTGAAGTGTCAGTACATTTTGTTAATTTACCAGATTTATTTATGCTACAGATACTTATTTTACCTTCATAATTTGATACATAAGCCTTTCTATTTTTAATTGCAATACCATTAGGGCTACTAAATGTATGATTATCGTCAGTACAGTTTTCTAAATTTCCAGCTTCATTTATACTACAAATAGTTACTTTTTTACTTCCATAATTTGAAACATAAATCTTTCTATTTTTAATAGCAATACCATAAGGTCTGCTAAATGTATGATTATCGTCAGTACAGTTTTCTAAATTTCCAGCTTCGTTTATACTACAAATAGTTACTTTATTACTTTCATAATTTGAAACATAAATTTTTCCTTTGTGAATAGCAAGATCAACAGGGCTACTAAATACATGATTATTGTCAGAACAGTTTTCTAAATTTCCAGCTTCGCTTATACTACAAATAGTTACTTTTTTACTTCCATAATTTGAAACATAAATCTTTCTATTTTTAATAGCAATACCACCAGGTCTACTAAATGTATGATTATCGTCAGAACAGTTTTCTAAATTTCCAGCTTCGTTTATACTACAAAGAGTTACTTTACTGTTTTTAGCGTTTGTCACATAAGCATAAGTTTGTTTTTGCACTGTTTCTACAAGTCCCAGCTCTAGCTTTACAGGGTCGCTGTTATTTGAATTTGAAGGAGTTTGGGTTTTGATGCCTTTATAATCTTCTTTGCAGCTGTGAAGTGCTACTGCTAAAAATCCTATATATAATAAATTTTTATATATCATTAAAAACCTCAATTTTTATATTTTTTAATAATAACTAAAAAATCAATAAAACAATTAAAACTCTTAATAACTATTAATAGCACAAATATCAAGCATTATTTTGTTAGTAACATTAACTCTTTAATTTCAGTTATTTACTGGCCTTTTTTAAAGAAACGTACGCACTCGTAAAAGAAAGGATGATTCCCAACGTTTACTCAGCATTATTGTAAAATATCTTTCGATAGTGAATCACTCACCCCTAAAGGGAGCTACCTTATGTGGGATGAAGCTTTATAAAATGCATAAAAATCTATATTGAAGTGGCATATAAATCATTTGCTGCTGATGAACGAATGTTAGAAGCCTGTTGTTCAAGTTCATCTGAAAAATTCAAATTGCGCTCGATAATATCTGAAAATCCATTTGTCGGGCTCATATACCCTTCTCCTGAACCACTTGCATATGAGTTTGAATCATGTTGAGTATTTGCTGAAGTGTCTGCAAATAAATCTAATCCACGGTTTGTAAGACTTTGTATTTTATATGCTGTTGAAGCAATCTGATTCACTAAAGGTCCATAGCGCATAATTGTACCAATATGAGGAATACCTAATTTCACAGAAGTATAAACAGTTTTTGCATATGACATTGAAAAAGAAACTGGTAAATTCCCAGAACGATATAAATCAACTTTCGCCATTCTATTTAAATCGTATACTTTTGTCCGTCCAAGAGCTGTTTTTGCAACTCCTCTCGCACTGCTTCCCACTGACAAGACTGCCGAAGCCACCCCAAACGAAAATGCAGCAATATTGAGGTTGCGAATATGATTCGAATTGTCTGAACCATATTTTTTATCAACCATCGAAATACCTTCAGCTGCCACATCTAATGTCGAAGCGACAACCCCAAGTCCTGCACCAATCGCTCCCACCACAGCAAGAATAGAAAGTGAAGCCCCACCTGTTGGCACTGCTGCAGCAATAGCTATACCTAAAATCACTAAACTCACAGCAAGACCCAGTACTTTTTTAAACATACTCCAAAACAATCCGCTTGGATCTTGATTATTAATTGGATCTCCATTGCAATATGAATACGAATTCAATCCCCCTTTGCCAAAGGGGCTTAATGGATCGGGAGAAAGAAAAACCATTAATTCTGGACTATAGGCTCGCTGACCGTTCCCTAGATGATATAAATTCGTGATCGGATCGAGTCTTGAACCATTAAACCCAATGTTATGGCGTTTGATAAGAGGTTCAGTAGAATCTGCTTTGTTATTATTGCATTCACCATAGGGTGTATAAAGTCTTAAAGAATTATCCACTGTATTTGTCGATATTACTTTCTTAACACTCCCCGCATCATCTAAAATATTTATTTCAGATGATGATTCTCCAGATTGTTCAATTTTTCTTCCCAATATTTTATTATTATCAATTAGGTACCTTAATTTACTGCTTCCTTGGGTCTCACCTATGAGCTGATTATTGAAATAATGCAAATGTAAAGGATCTTGGTTTACTACAATTTGACTTATTTGCCGTCCTTGAGCATCATATCGGTATTCACAAAGTCTATTTCCTGCGAGTGACGTGGAAATCATCCTCTCAAGACCATCATACTGAAACTCATGCCCCTTATGATCTGATAAAAGATTACCAGAAGCATCATATTGCAAAACATGCTGACTGAAAGGATTGGAATAAGATACTTGGACAAGCTGAGTTGGGTTTTCCTGGCTAAAAGTCCGTGTGCATATATTTTCGCTATTATCCATAAATTGAGTTTTAACACTTGTTATATTATCTAAAGAATCAAAAGTGAAATCTTGTTTCTTTATTTTGCGCCCATGTGAATCAAGAGGAAATTCTGCTCCATTACATTGATAAGAAATCAATCGTCTATAAGCATCGTAATAAAAAATCTCATCACATAATGTATTCCCCCGAGCATCCCCAATTTTTCTCTGAGAAATTTGTCCATTCGGATAGTAAGAAAGAGAAATTGTTTGTAATAAAGCTCCATCGCGTCGCAAACTTCGGATGGATTCTCGGCCAAAATTATCGAATGAAAGTGTCGTTTCAACTTGGAAATGACCTTCATGGACTGTCACTCTATTCATACGTCCTAAATTGTCATAATAACAAAACACATTAAAATTATTTGCGCTTATTTTTTCCAATCGACCATAATTATCGTAGACTCGATTTTCTGTATCACCCAAAGACGATTCAAAACGTAACAATCTACCTGCAGGTGAATAAACATATCCAGATTCATAATTACGCCCATTTAAACTAATAATTTCCTTACTTGGGCGTTGCCAATCATCGTATTCAATATGACGAGTAGAATTTATATTTTGTGCCTTTGTCATATTTCCAGAAATAGTATGATACTCAAAGTTGGTAGATTGGTTTTCGATTTCAAAACGACTCAACGCAGAAAGCTCAAGATTATAATTTAAATTTTTCCAATAACCACGTGGTGAAAGTGAAGCAGTAGGAAGAAAAGAATCTGCAGAATATTCAAAGCGTGATGTTTGCCCGCCTCCTTTATTTTCAGTGATCAATCTTCCAATTCCATCGTATGTGCGTGTGCCAACGACTTTATTATCTACACTAACCCTTTTTGCAAGTGAGGAAGTGGTATATTCGACAAATTCAGATTTAATCGTTCGTGCTGGTGCGCTGTTATTTGCTGGAATTGTTTGAGCTTGAATAAGTCGATCAAATATATCATATGTATAATAAACTGTGTGACCATTTATATCTTTATCTGATTTGCATCTTCCTAAACCATCATATGTTCGAACTTGGGTTTGTATTCTTTCATTATTTGTACCAATTTCTGTTACTTTTTCGATTTGTCCAAATTTATTAAAATGTGTTTCTGTTCTATTTCCTCCAAGAACTCCTTCTGTTTTTGTATTCTCAAGAGGATTTTCTTCCGAAATGTAAGCAGATCCGTCAGGATTTCTTATATGACTGAGTTTACCCCATGAGTTATATGTATATTGTGTTGATAATTTCACATCTCGCACATTGAAATTATCTATAATAACTTCTTCAATCAATTGATCCAGTCGATTATAATGCAAAGTTTTAACAATTTTATCTGAATTATTATTTTGCAACTCAGCCAAAGAAATAGGACGCCCCAGACCATCATAACGAGTTACAGTTCTTTTACCCAAAGCATCAGTAGAAATAAGTTTTGCAGGTTCATTTGCAGAGGCAAATTGATAGGAATAAAAACGTTTGGCTTCATATGCTGTTCCAGGCGAAACTACTTCAGATATTATACGACCGTGTATATCATACTCCATAACAATAGTAGATGTTTTATCTGCTTTTTGTATAGATTTCAAACGATTTGTCATTAGAGATAAATGGCGAGTGGATTCAGACCAAGTACCATCACTCACTGATACTCTTCTTGTTTCCGTTAAGTTATCCCCATTAAAACTATAAGAAAACTGAGTTGTAGAAATTTGATTATTCATGCGCAGAATAGAGGTTTTCAATCTTCCATGTAAAGATAAATTGCTTTTCATATCATTATAAATAAATTCTGTTGTCACTATATTATTAACAATTTCTTTATTGCGTATCACAAAATATTCTTTTGATCCATTAATTGCCAGCTTCGCATATGTATGATTAGTTGTTTTTGTCGGTCCATCATTATTTACCGGAATTATCATTTCTTGTTTTAAAAAACGGCTAAAAGCATTAAAAGGATCAGGTGGACAATTGCTTCCTTCTCCTGTTTGAGGATAAAAACTATATTGATATTTAATACCTGATTTTTCAATTTGTGATAAAGTATTTCCGTAATCATCTGTTTCAATGTGTGTTACTTCTTCTCTCGAAACTCCTGTGCTAAGGAGTTTATAACGTGTAACAATTTTTTTAGGATTTTGTAAATTGGCTGGTTGCTCTGGAAAAAGACGACCTGCAATTTCATTGTAAGTTATTTCCTTTATCGTTTGGGCATGCCCTCGTTGTAATATTTCTTCTTTTAATAAGTGAAATTTATTATAAATTGTCTTAATTGATTCATAAACAATTGTTTCATTATTTGGCTCTATTGTTTTTTCTTCTGTCCAATATTCATAATCTCCTACTTTTAAGTAAAGATTATCTTCATACGGAAGAAATCCCCCTCCTGAAAACGGATAGCCTAAAAAGTTTTGTCCTTGACTATAGCTATATATTTTTACTGTACTAGGTTGCCCAGCTGCTGGATTATTTTCCCATTGACTAACAAATGGAATATATGTATTATTATCAAAATTATGCCCATTTTCTCGATAAGTAATAAATTCTTGCCCTCCGAGAGGGTTTGTTATTCTTCTTATTGCAGTAAAACCACTCGTAGAAAATGTTTGGTATTCGTATTTATAGAAAGCACTTGGATTAGGTTGATTTATATTCGCATCATAAGGCACAGTCACTGATATCAGTAAATTATTTTGATAACTATAAGCAATAGTTGATTTTTTATTATTTTCAATCAGTGTATGCGATTTTTGTAATAAATTATTAGAATACTCGAAATTAAGCATATCTTTATTTGCTTGTACATTTGCAATTCTTTGTAATTGCTCATTTGGAGTATAATAAAACCTATATATTTCACCATTTTCAAAAATAATTTCATAGGTCTTATAATTTGATGAAGGATTTATCCTTTGCAATATTTCTATAATTCCATCTTTATAAATTATTTCAATCCTATCATTTGCAATTTTTTTAACTAAGATATCCTTTATTTTTTTATCTTTAAAACGAAAAGAATATCCTTCAGGTGGCATGGATTCAGAACGAAATGTACCACCACTTAACAGCTGAAGAGTTGAATTTGCTGTATTATATTCACTTTTACCTAAGCTCCAGCCCTTACCAAATCCTTCATTGTTTGTATTCATCATATTAAATATAAGAGAAATATCTCTTGTCGATTCTATAGAACTTGAAGATCGAATCGTTGCTAATTTAATAACAGCACTGTATTGACCAGTGCGTAAATCAACTGAACCATTTAAATAGGAACTAAAATTAAACGCATTGGAATAAATATTCGTTGTCATAATTTCTCCATATTTTTTTAGATGAAATAAAAATGTTTATTTCATCTAAAATATTTAATATAAAATTAGATTTAGCCATTTGAAATTGTTAACATATTAAAATTTTCAATGCTGTTAAAAATATATTTATGCACGCAACCAAAATTATCTGTTATATTATAGCTCATTCTATTGTCGTAGTTAGTGCTCACGTGACTGTTAAACGCGAAGCGCAAAGCGCGAATAAATTGATTATTTTCTTTCAAATTAACACTACTTGTATCATTTACATAATCAACAATGTCTTTTATTGTTAGATAAGTTACATTTGACTTAATAGTTGCACATATAAATCTTTTTGATTTTGGCTTTTTATCGGTGAAATACAAAAGTTTCGAAGAAGTATACCCTTGCCCAGAAAAGGCCTCTTCTAAAATCCTTAAACTATAAGGTAATTGCCAGTAATAGATATCAACATCATATCCATTGGCTGTATAGGCATCATCCCTACGATGATTAAGAAGATTGCCTACATTTATTCTATAAGGTGCAATGGGGGTGATCGTAACGTAACTTTCATCATTCACTGTATGAGTAGAATAAGTTTGGCCATTGTCTAGTTTAATAGTCGCCATAAGTTTCTGTGGCTGAATTGGAACGGAAGAACTACAGCGAAGATAACGAGTAAAAACTTGATAAGAAGCTCTTTCAGTCACACTTAAAAACCCATCTTCAATTAAATTAGTCTCAAAATTTTTATCACTATTAACATCAAGACTGCTCTCGTCCGATTCTGAAAATGAACCAGGAATAAAGCCAAAATCAAATTTATTTTTTGTATCGTCCTTAAACCAGCCACTAGGTAAAGAGGCAAAAACATTTGCAGAATACTCAGCAATTTTTATATTATTTATTTCATTATTTGATAAAGATTGCCTTACCCACCTGCTATTTTGTTCATCATAAACTAATTTTTCAACTTGTATTTCAACTTTACATTGTTGATTCCCATTTGCGTACATTCTCGGTTCACCAATCGATGTAATTTTAAACCAACCTAAATTTAGCACACTATAATTCTGAATATTTTGAAATTTCTCAGTGGTATTTTGTCTAGATATATTTTCATTCGTCATATTGGCCTCCGAATCCACAAAGTTGTTTAACGGAACAGAAAAAAACAAAGAATTTATGAATGGAGTAGATAGGAGTAAAGCATTGATGCGTTTCTTCTATCTACTTAGTTGCATATTATACAATTTATCTATTAAAACATATATTTACTCTCAATATTTTTTTGAGTAAAATTGGAGGAAATATAATGAACTGTTAAAAAAATATTATATTGATTATCGGCTTTAAATTGAAAATTAATTACCGTTAAATATGTACATTTAATTTCTGAATATCTAAAATTAATATAAGTAGATTAAGTAATCAAGAAAATTCTGTTTATTCAATTTAGTTAATTTTAATTTTTATAAAAATTTTTTATCAAGTTGTTTATATTTTTATAAAATACCATAACTTATTTCTGTGAAAATTATATTGACAAATATATTATATAATATTTATATAAATATGTTTTAAACAATTCTGTTTTACTTTATGAAATTTAGGTATAAATAATATGAAATTATTTAGAAAAATATTTATTTCTAGCAGTGTTTTTATTTCATTCAATGCTTCTTCTTCCAGTCAGGAATTTTTGGAAATCATTGATCGCACAGGAAATCAAGCATTATATTGTAGTCCATATATTATGGTATATGTTAATGGTGCTAATGAAAGTATAGGATATTTAATTCCAAAACACACTACTTTCACGAATGATAAGCTGCTTGTAAAAACAGGCTCTGCAGAGGAAGCACAATTAGGTGCTTTCAAATTTGATTCTGGAAAACCAGAAGATTGTGGGAAGGTTGTTAAATTAAATGACTCATTTCGACTTTATTATTATAAAGATGATATTAAAAATTATATGAAAGCAAGTACCTCATATGAGTTTCCTCTATTTGACAATAAAATTGGTTTATATGAAACAGGGAATGGAAAGTATTTATTTTCTTTTTCCAAGAAAAACTCATATCAATCATATGTTTTAACAAGCTGGAATTCATATTTAAAATGTGAAAATAATTCTTGGTGTTTATTAACAAGTGACATCGATGAGTCTCTCGATGTTCACATTATGCCATACCAACACAAGTCCTATGAAAAAGCTGATTTAGATATTTAACTCTATTTTCTTCAATATATTTGCAATTCGAAAATCGTTGACTAAATTTTTTAGATCAATTCCTTCCTCTAATTTACCAGAAAATATTCCCATTATTGTATTTAAATAATCTGTATTATTTGTAAATAAACCATCTCTTTTTGCAATTTCTTCTTTACTAAATCTGTTTTGAATTTCATTATGAACTACTTTAGTAGGCTAATTTGTATCGCTGTTTTTTTCTGGCAAAGATGTACAAGAAACCATTCCAATCATGAATAAACTAGAAACTATTTTATAATTTTTACTTATTATTTAGGCATCAATCTGATTGTCTTTGGGAACTGACATCGCCTCACTAAAATCCTTTACTTCAAGAAACTCTGTCCAGTGATTAAAATCGTCCCAAACTTTTTCCATAAAGAGCCCTTTCTGATCAGCAGACGAGTTTTAGTCTTGATCCTACAAAGAGAGTCTTATCTTGCCACCTTGAAAACACAAGACAAAGTGACCTTAAGAAAAAGCGCGTCACCCATACAAAACCAAAGACTCGTCTGCTAATGAATCTTAGCAGACGAGTCTGATAAAATAAAATTTCAAGGCTAGCATAAAAACTAACCTTGAAATAAAAAAACCCTGGGTTCATTACCGTAGTTTCCCACGGAAGAGGAATAGCCCAAGGACTCATCTATACTATTGTACAAAAAAGTGGAAAGATCAAAATAGAAGCACCTATCGTTGAGCATAGACGCACTTTAATAAAGAAAATCAATTTTAATGTAACAATTTAATATTATTATTGATATTTTATTTGAGATAAAATCTTTATAGAGGTTTAACGATAATGAAATATCAACTAAGCAAAAATTATACTTGAATTGATATTTTATTTGAGTTAAACCTTTTATAGAGGTTTAACGATAATGAAATATCAAGAGGTCTCAAAAAAAAATAGGAATGTTCAAGACTACCGTTTGATAGCCTACGGAATTAAAAAATCAGAAGGAAAACCATGGGCTATCCTATCATCAGATGAAGTGATGCAAGCCTTGGGGCTTAGTTTTACACAAACCACGAAACTTTTTACAAGACTTCACTCACAAAATAGAATTCAGAAGCTTAAAAAAGGATTGTATATCGTACCAGGCCGATTTCCTCCTCTTGGAAAAATTTGGAAACCATCTCCTTATGAAGTGCTATGGGCTTATATGAATTGGCTTGGAGCTTCATGGCAAATTACAGGACTAGCAGCATTTACCCGCTACTCATTTTCAACTCAAGTCCCACAAATTATTACTGTATGTAATGATAAATTATCTGGGAAAATGGAAATCGGTGGTAATGCATTTATTTTTATAAAACTTCCATCAAAAAAGATTGGAAATATGACCCTATTTCCAATGATAGGTGATATTCATATTCCATTCTCTTCTAAAGCAAGAACGATTTTTGATGCAGTTTATTTTGCTAATATATTTGGAACTCTCCCTTCTGCTTATACTTGGATTGCATTAACTGCAAAGAATAAAGACGTTATGAACGAGCTCATCGAATGTTGTAATTTATATGGAAATAAGCAGACAACTGCCAGAATAGGTTTTTTTCTAGAAAAAATGAATATAGACACTTCTCTAATAAAAATTGAAAAACAAAAAACAACTAATACACTATTTCCATTAATCCCAGGTAGACGAAGTGGGACAATAAATAGTCATTGGGGAGTTATCGAAAATATAACAACAGCTAAAATTCTATCTGAAATGGAGACCCCTGATGAAGATGACATCTGATGATCTTAGAGATGCCATTAGTTATACAGCACAACGAACTGGTTTTTCCTCTGCGCTTATTGAGAAAGATTATTATTGTTCGCTGGTCTTAAAAATTCTTTATGAGCATGATCAATTAAAAAATTTATTAATATTTAAAGGAGGAACTCTTCTATCAAAAGGTTTTTTTAATTTCTTTAGATTGAGCGAAGATCTAGATTTTTCAATAAATAACGCTTACTGCGCAAATCGAAATGAAAGAAAAAAAATAGCTGATATTTTTAAAACAATGATACCTATAGTTTTAAAAGAGCTCGATTTCAAAGTGGTTTCTCCATTTAGAGGTTACAATGAATCCAGTCATTATAACGGGATATTTGGATACGATTCAGTTATTGGGATTCCAGATACAATTAAATTTGATGTCGCATTAAAAGGCGATCTCGTTTATGAACCAATAGAAACTAATCTTAAAACCTTATTAATGAATCCAATCTCAAATACTTCATTTTTCCCAAACATATTTGCGTTGACACTTACTAAAGAAGAAGTTTATGCTGAAAAATTTAGAGCCGCGTTGACTAGAGAACCTTCAGCAATAAGAGATTTTTTTGATATCGAAAAAATTATTGAATCTGGATTTAATATATTTGAAGAATCTTTTATAGCTCTTGTAAAAAAGAAAATATCTTTTGATAATCATGTTAATATTAGCTTAGCTCTTGAAAAAAGAAAAAATCTTGAATCTCAAATTATAACAGATCTTGAGCCAGTTCTTAAATTAAATGAAAATTTTATATTAGAAAAAACCTGGTTATCAATTAAGAATTTTGTTGAATTTTCTAATAAAAACTTTTAAATGGATCACTTCCATCGGTTAAAGACACAATATTTTTTGAAGCTACTTTATTGGTATCGTCAATCCAAATACCTATTTCATTCATAAGTAATTGCGCTTGTTCAACATTGATAGAATCATTGTCAATCAGTTTCCATAAGTTATTTATTGAATCAAAAACTTTCGAGGGATATATAAAATAACAATTGTGATTTAATATTTTTTTAAATAATGGATTACCATTTTTATTACATATCTCATAATTATAGTGAAAAAAACCGCTAACGACCCAACCATATTTTATATGGAAAAATTTAATTTTTTCTTTGTATACACTACCCTGATGGTAAAATTCAAGGTTAAGCTTAGCTTTTGATGTATGGATTAATTCTTCGATTTCCTTTAGCTGATACATTTTCCCAAATTCAAAATTCAATATATTATCATAAATTTCTATCTCTGCTGATTCCTCATATTGATCTAAATATTTATCTTCTCTAATATCTCTAAAACCAGTAAATATAGGCTTACAACATGCTTCTTTATCAACGATAAGCTTATCGTAATATGAAAGTTTTGAGTAAGATATTTCAATCATATCCCACATTTCTAAGACTCCAATTACCTCTTTTACTTCAATTTCAGTCGGAGCTTGTAAGTTTAAACCCTTAAATTTATAAAATAAACTCCATTCTGAATTCTTTAATATTGCAGTTTTTATAAATTTAAAATCAATAAAATCATCTTTGATACTATTTTGCTCAATCTTGTCATTTATTTCACAAAGCATTAACATTATTAACTTTTCACCATCACTGATCTTCATCTTTTCTCCAATAGATGACCTATTTTCATCTTTCATATTCATTTAAATTTCTTTTTGGAAAAGTGTCAACTTAACACAGGAGTAAAATCTTCTCTAATAATTGATAAAACTAAGTAAATAAATTCTGTAATATAAACCATATAAAAAATAAAACTATTTTTTATAAAACTTTGTATAAAGATCTTTCACTAAAATATCCAGATCTTCTTGAAAAATACTTTTATTACTATAGTTCTTGCAATCGAAACATATTATCGGAGCAATATTTTTCATTATATGATGAGTTCTCTCTTTTCGTTCGAGGTATTCATCATTCTCAAAACCCATAACTTCAATTATAAATTTTTTACTATCCATGTCGATGATAAAATCTGGACGGCATCGTTCATTGAAAATTTCAATATCAAATAATGGCTTTGTAATGCTAAAATTCGAGTTTTTATTTTTTATCTTTAACATTTTAAAAGCATAAATTATTTTATTTAATACAATTCTTTCAAAATTGCTTTCGATAGGTATCAATATATCTCTAGAAAGAATTGCTGCAGCAAATGCATCATAAACTTCAAATTGTGATTTTCTTTTACTATTATGTAAAACACTCATTAAAACTAGGTAAGGTCCTGCATCTTCAGATTTTTCAATTACACCATTAATAAATTTTATACTTCCACTTAAATTCAATATATTATCACCAGCTATATTTATAGCCTTTTCTACTTTATCAATTTTATCCGTTGTAAATAAAATATAACCATGTTTTTTATAACTTTCAGGCCACTTAAAATGAAGATTCTTGATATTATCATATACTGTATACAGGTCTTTAAACGATATTTTGTGTTTAAATAAAAAACACTCACTTAACTTTATATTTGGTGCAATATTCTTTTTACTGACTAAATTCTCAATTTCTTTTATATTCTTAGCCTCTAAATTACTTGAGCTCTGAAGAAAATATTCGTCTTTATAGCAATTTAAGCCTGACAGTTCTACTAAAGTGAAAAGCCTTCTTCCGAGTTTTCCAATATCACTCCGCGTATTCTTTGAATCGTTATTAGTAATACTCTTATTTAATGATATTTCATCACTATTTTTATACATACCAAAAAATTCAATATTTTTTCTTTCCCTTATATACTCAAGATTATTTTTTGATATATTTGTATTTTCCCTATAAAAAACACACCTGATATGATGATCGCAAAATGAATGAACTTTGCTAAAATAGATCGTCTCATCTTTTTGACAAATAGTCATAATAACAGGATTTTGTACATCATTATTGCAATCGCATTTAATCCAATTATTTGCATTTTTTATTTGAAGTAAATATTCAATAAGTTCAGGGTCCTGCTTCCTTTGTAATGAATTATTAGAATACATTCTTTTTAGCTTTTTAGAAATCATTTCTGGTATTTGGTATAGATTTTTCACTTCTTTTAAGTCAAAAATATAATTTTTCTTTACAACATACATAAATCACCTTAAATACTCATTTTCTCTAATATAATCAGATGATATCTTCTTTAAAAATTTACCTTTAAAAAGGACCTCGGTCACCCCATTTTCATTTATAATATATTTAGGTTCAAATTTTTTATCGTACAATTTCTCATAGTTTCGTAATATAACATTCCGAATCGTCGATTTCGTTTTTTTATAATGTGAAGCTAAATCGCTCACAGAGTATTCAGTTTCATTTTCAGCTATAAAACTGTCATTTGACATAAAGATAAACCAAGATGCTGTCGGTCTTCCAAAAAATTTAGGGGATTTAATATTATTTGTCATTTTTATTTATATCCAAGTATAATTCGTCATCATTCCATAGCGTATTTTGCTTTGCAGATATTCCAAGCGCTGTCATTCGCCTCTGGTCATGCGTAATGAGATCATGGCAAGGAACACACAGAGTTCTCATTTCATCAAGCCCGCAGCCTCCACCGCCCCATGAAACAGGAGTAATATGGTCAGCGTCCCAAAGAGCAGCTCCATTTCGAGTTATAAACAGCTTAATTCTACGATTAGGATATCCATATTGCTTTAAAAATTTTTTTAAATTTTCTTCGCCGTGCGTTAGCAAGATTTTTAGGGCTTCATTTTTTAATTGTTCACAATCTCGCTTACATATTGCACAAATCCCGTGGTCTCGCTCAAAAACCGCAGCACGCATATAACTCACATCTGATCGTAGCTTATGCTCATGCACACACGCATCAGAACAAAAAGAACGACGCAGTCCAGTAATTTCAGAATGACACCAACGACATTCTGGAAGTTTCTTACCGCGAAAACTTTTTTTCCCTCGAAGAGGTTCTCGCATATTTCTATTTTGCTCTGAGCTTTTGTATTTCATGTTCTATCAAGCCTCGATATTTTTCACTTCCTCTTCTACGTCAGCTTTTTTCTTCTTTAAATTAATTTTTGTCTCAGAAAAATTTTTCGGATTTGAATTTTTCCAATCAAGAAATGCTTTTTCATTTGCGAGACGTTCCGTTATGAGTGCATCTATTATTGCGTCAACTGACACATCGTTTTGACGATCTGTTTCACTTCTAAAATGCATATACTCATTCAAAATTTTTTCGGCTTCACCTGTGATCTGAGCTTGTAACTTAACTAATTTAAACGACCTTAGATTGAGCGTCGTCGTCATAGATGAAGAAGCACCTGCAAGTTTACGAGCCATTTTTTCTCCCTAAAATTATATTGTTCACACTCTAACATACACACTACACTTCAAAAAAACTTTACTCTGATTCTTAAGATAAACTATAAAACATACATGTCACAAAGTAAAACCTTTACTAAAACTAACTTTAAAACAACTATATCATAAAGTTTCAAAACTCATGAATACAATTCTTGATATTCTTCTTGATTCATGCCTTGATATTTTGCAATCTCCGATTCGTCGTCATCATCTTCTATATTTTTATTGTTAACAAAATCTAGAAAATCATCCTCTCCAATTTTAACAGTGATAATGTCAATCACTACTTCAGCACCAAAATAAAACTCTATATATCCATTTTTCCAAAGCTCTTGCTTTAAACATTCAATCGCTTCTTCTCTGAAATCCCATCTTTCACTTATGCAACAATCCAAAATTTCAATTACAGCACTTTCTGAATCTGCAAATAAAAATTTATCTTCAATTTTAAAGCGCCACATAAAATTTTTTACACCTTCAATGATTTCTTTAAATCGTGAGTCTGGTATTTCATTGATAACTAAACTAAACGCCCAGCAATTGCTCATGATATAATCCTCCGAATTTGACTGACCTTCTAAACTTCTAAAATTTACTTTACAATATATATATCATAAAGTAAAGAGCTAATCTTAAATCTTTTTTTAGCATGCATATTTCCTAACTTCTAATTTCTCAATATTTATTTTCAACTCATAATCTATTATTGTTTCAATGATCGCATCTCTAATTTGATTGATTCGAAGTGCAGGATCATTTTTGAGTATGATGTAATTATATTCATACTCATTATCATTCTCTCTTTTAAACTCACTATCTAAAAAATTTGGCCGCAGCTCCAAAAAATTTTTAACTTTGTTAAAATCAAAACGCAAACCTTTTAAATCACTCTTATAATCAAACTCAGAGCTAATTAAAAATATTTTTTCACTTATTACGTTCAAATTAAAAATTTCAGACTCCGTCAGTAAATGCTTTACTTGATTAAATGTTAACGTTTCATAGTGATACAGTATTTTTTTATAGTTGCCTTGAGTGTTGAAATCTTGAGACATCAGCACACGTTCAAAAATTGATAAATTGGAATCTCTATCGCTATGCATTCAAAATCTCCTTTTTTAAAATTTCTTTTATAGACCGCTTATATCATATGCTCTGGCTAAATCGTCCTCTGAAGTTATAAATCTCTGATATTCTGAGACGTAGTTTTTCACATTTTTGATTTTTCCATTTTGAAATTCTCTATATTCCATTTCTCCGTATTCCACCGTGCCTACACCTTCAACTTGCTCAGCCCCAAAGTGAAAATTTAAAAAACCGTTTTCCCATATTCTTTTTTTCAATTCACTTAATGCACTCCGATCAAATGTGAAGTCTGAAAAAATTTCTTGATTAGCAATTTCAATCTGCCCAAAGTCACGATCAGGTGACATATAAAATTTTGCTTCTGGCAATAAAATTTCAGAAACAATTTTACTTATTTCTGGGAATCGATTTTTAGGAATATGAAACGCATAAAAACTAAACTTCCAAACTGCACCCATTTCTAAACCCTCCAAAAGAAAAAAAAAGAAAGTCAGACTACGCCAGCCAAGGGCTGGCTTCGTTACCACACACTACGCAACTGCGTTGCGGCAAATATATGTTTTTATTGGTTTTTTAGGAATTCTAACTTTTACAATTTTCAATTTTTGACACATAATTGTAATACGTTTTTAATACATTAAAAAAATATATCCTTTAAAAATATGATTAAAATATTTGATTTGCGTATTTAAATTATATTACAATTGTAATATTAGATGTTTCACGTAATACGAAATAAATTTTACCTTTCATAATATTGTTTAATTTAAATTTTTCCGTACTACATTGTTACCTCTAATAATATTTATTTATATTTTTCGGGGGTTTTTATGGAAGAAAAAGAAACGACGATTTCGATACGTTTAAACGCAAATGAACGGGACATAATTACAGCTAAAGCATCAAAATTTAGAATGAAGCCCTCTTCTTTTGTCAGAGAATTTGTCATTGAAACAGATCGTTTTGTCACAAATGAAATGAAAATTGAGAATCAAAAGTTACGTGATGAAATCGTTTTTCTCTCAAAAAAAGTAGATAAACTTTCTGAACATTTATCCTCTCTTGCAAGCTATATTGTAAAATCCTCGGTCACAACCTCTATCTATGTTGAAATGGCGAGTACAGAAGAGAAAAAAAGTGCTTATAAAAAAATACTCGACCTTGAAATTGAAGATGCAAAAGCAAAAAAAATAATTAAATAAGGAGCTATCTATGTTGGGTGAAAGCAAAGCCAATCAGATCAACTATGGTACCGTTGTAACAAAATCTAACTTTTTTTTACGCGTTAAAAAAACGATAGAAATAATTTTTCTATCCTTTATGATTACCCTTATTCCATATTTTTTTATTGTAAAATATTCATATAAAGGAGGAACATCTGAATATTTTGGTACAATCTTACATACAGTTGGCTCAAAAATTTTTACGCTCATTACAAATTTAATTCATCCATTTATCAGTTCATTGAACATACCTGTAACAACTTCGCAAGCAAGTGAGGTTGAAAGCATCTATGACAAGATACTTTATGAGCACAACGAATATTTTATTATGACTGTCAGTGCGTACATTTTTGTCTCTACCGTTCTCTCATATTACATGCTTATTTGGATGAAAAAAAAAGGAGAGCAATTGAATGATGGTCAAAGAGTGCGAAGCGATGAAGTCGCTATTACGGATGAAAAAGGACTCATTAAACTTATAAAATCACGTGTGAAGAATAAAAAAAACAACACAGAATTCTCAAAATATGATCTATTTTTCTCTAAAAATCTCAGAATACCATTTATGGATTGGTTCACTCATTTTGCCGTTTGTGGCTCCTCTCGTACGGGGAAATCAAATTTTATCAAGTCAATGCTCACCCAAGCACGCGCCGCAAAAATGAAGGGATGCATTGTGGATGTTGATGGAGATTATTTAGAAATTTTCTATAAACCAGGTGATATAATTTTAAGTTTATATGATGTGAGGAGCATGGCTTGGGATTTCTGGCATGAACCTTCCGTGCCAGCATCGTTCTTTTCAGATGCATTACTATCCCCTGAAAAAGATTCCACAGAGTTTTTTGATACAGCTGGAGGGAAACTATTAGCATCGTTAATTCGACTTTCAAACTCTCATGAGGAATTCTGGAAGATTCTTTGCCTCGACGAAGAAAGCCTTTTAAAACTTTTAGATGACAATAAAGACCCTATTGTTAAAAAATATATTGGTCGCGCAGGATCAGATCAAGGGATAGGAGCAGTGGCTTCGTCAATTAAAAATCTCGATTTTGTGAAATTTTTAAATCACCATCCAAGAACAATTGCAGCAAGTGAAAACAAAGAAATGGAATGGTTTTCATTCTACGAATGGGTGAAAAGAAACGATGACTCCTTTGTTTTTATCATCGCTAAAGACAACGAGTGGGAGGAGTCAAAACCTTTAATTAAGGTTCAAGTTGAAACTTTTGTTTCTGCTATGTTTGAAAGAGGAGAGTCTAGAGACAATATTCCTGTTGTTCTTGTCATGGATGAACTTCATAAAATTGGAAAACTCCAGGTTATGGAACAGCTTCTCAGTCGTGGTTCAAAATTTTATCTAACAGCATTTGCTGGGTACCAAAACAACGCTCAAGTAGAGTCTATTTTTGGCCAAAGCCAAGCTAAATCCATTTTTACAGGGCTCCAAAACCTGGTCGCATTTAAATGCACAGATGCGGAACTTGCTAATCAAATCTCTGAACGACTGGGGAAAATTGAAGTTGAGATCACTGAAGGCAGCATGAGTTCACAAAATAGCGGCAGCAATGTTTCCATCAGAAGTAAAGAAAAGTGTAACGTTAGCACGAACCAGACTATGAGTCTTGAGAAAAATTGTGCCTGGGTTAAGCTTGCGTATTACCCCCCATGCTATTTAAGTTTTGACTATGTAAACTACGAAAAAGCAAAAAATGAAGATGGAACAATAGTTCAAAAAACGATTTCAGTTCGTTCAAAAAAGAGTTGGATAGAAGAAGTAAAGCCGCTTGAGTATTACTTCGGTAAAAACGAACTAAAAAAATTAATTGAAAGTTATGCGAATTATACGCGCTATTCAGACCTTGAAAAAGTCGCAACAATTACTGAAATCCTCCGAGAAATTGCATTTAAAGTGAAGCGCAATGAGTACAGTATTGGCGACGTACGCTATAGTTTTGAAGTCGATGATGAAAATATCACGATTTTAAAAGAAGAAAACGACGAGATCATTTTTAGTAAAGTAATTAAACGCTCTAAGAAAAAAGAGAAGAAGGATAACTCTGTGGAAATTCGCGAAGGTATTCCAGATATCGGCACCACAGATCAGTATTACCCTCAGAATGAAGTGACAATCAATTTACCTGATGATGAATATATTTAGATCAATCCTAAACTACTTTACAGAAGTTAACTAAATATCTGACCACACCTACTTAAAGACATAACGTACTAACGTCTATTAAACGTTTATACGTAAGACCTTAAAGACATCACAGCTACAAAATATCAAATATTTGTTTTTATTGATTTATATTTTCATCCGCTTTAAAAGAAGCCAAAATATAGACGTTAGCACTTAAAGCCTAAAATACGTATAGCCGTCTATTGACAGAATTTTCATATAAATTTACTATTTTATAGCCGTTATGTATTATCGGCTTTTCGGCTTGTATACGTTTATTCACAAAGGAGTTTACTATGAAGTCTATTTCAATTGATTCGGGTTCCTCATATCTTAAGCTTTATACAATTCTAGATGGCAAGGAAATTGAATTTTCTGAAGCCTCCCTTATTGAAGAAGTACCAGAGCATTCACAACTTAAAAGTAAGATAAATGTAGATGGAAAATGGTACGTAGCTGGTCGCATAGCTGAATTACAGAAAACAAATTTCCAAGAAAATCCTGAACTCGGAGAATTCCACGGTAGTTTAAAGCAATCCATACAATGGATGCATGCCTTTGAAAGCAAAGGTCTCACTGGTGATTACGAAACTTTGATACTCTCGTTGCCTTACGATGAATTTGCTAAATCAGACCTTAGAAAGTCTCTAAAATCAAAAACAAGGTATGAATGGTTAAATGCAAAAAATGAGCATAGATCTATCACTTTTAAATCAATCGAAATTGTCCCCCAAGGAGTCGGTGCCCTTGAATTATATAAAAAAGAAAGAGGTAATGACTTACCAGAGTCATTAACTCTCGTGGACATTGGAAGCTGTACAACCGACGTTGTTTCTGTCATCTGGGATGATGTTGATGAAGCATATATCTATAAAGAAAAAGGATGCACTTCAATTAAAGACATTTCAACCTCTGTCTTTATCAGAAAACTCAGCGATAAAATCAATGAAAAAAGATCTCTGAAAATCCGTATTGGATACCATGAACTTGCAAAAGCTATTAATAAACAACGTTTCGAACTGCAAATTGGCAGTGAAAAAATTGAGTTCAAAGAGCATTACGAAAACCTTCGTAAAGAATTTACAGAATCCCTTGCTGAGAAATTAAAAAATTTATTAGGCGATGCTTGGCGCTCTACACAAAATACAATCCTTACTGGTGGAGGAGAAAACTTCATACTTCCGTGGGATTGCGAAAGAAGAACTGCTAGGATGGACATATTTGCGAATGTCAAAGGCCAATTTATGATGGTATAGGATTGGAACAAATATGAAAATTGATTTAAGATTTACACTCGACACTGAAAATGAAGAACAAAGAAAAGCACTGAGTTTTTATAACTCTTTGCGCCGCAAAAACAGAGTAGATGTCTTTGTTGAATTAACTCGAAAATTTTGGGATAAAGAGATTATTGATGGCGGAGAAAGTATCCTCGTAAATCAAGATAAAGAATTGAATAATATTCCAAAATCTCCCACACAAAAACTACCTGCTTCTAATAATGGTAATTTAAAAGAAGCTAATACGACTAAAAAGAAGAATCCACTCTTCGGATAAAGAAGCTGGATCTTCTTTTTAAAAATTCAATCTTTTTCTAATATATATTATTGACATTCTCTTAATTATCTCATTAGGAAAATTTAGAGAAAAATGACTCGCACTGACATTAAACTCTCTATTTTTACGTAAATATGATTCCATATCGCTCATTATAGCTTTTTTTAAAGTGATGATTGAATTCTTTGAGGAAAATAAATATCCGATATAGATTGATAAATATTCAAATATTTTAACTATAATAAAACAAATGATGTAATACATAAATACAAAAGATATCCCTAAAACAAAAAAAACAATACAAGCTATAGCAAACTGATTATCTCCTACTTGAAAGTTAGAATCTATAAAACTAGCAAAAAACAAAATTTTTGGTAGAATATACGCTATATAAAAACAAAAAATTAGACTTAAAATAAGAGCCATATTATTATTTGATAAAAAGATTCTTCTAAATATAAAAAGATCCTTCTCTCTCTTAACAATATCATACCTTTTTAAAGTGTAGTTCTGATTGGATTGCATTCCTATTATTGAATAGATCTTATTTTTCATTGAATTAGCAAACAAAATCGATAATATAAAAAGTATTGCGATAATTAAAAATATTGAAGTATTCATTGCATTATATGTCATTATTAAATATATTATTAATCCCAGTAAAATACCAGGGAATAGCATATATTTAAATATTTCAAAAATAAAAAAACAATACTCTTTAATGTTAATTTTTTTATTTAGTCTAAGAAGCTCCTTTGATATAAAGTCAAAAGATTCTACTTCATTTATTTCATCACTTTTATTAAGATTAAATACATAAGAATAATCTATCTCAAATAGAGAAGAGAAATTCAAATACCCAATAGAATATGTGTATTTTTCGTTTAAAAAGTCCATATTTATATGATATAAATCTTTATTATAAACATATTTATCATTTATTTCTGGGATAGAATGGGCAATAATTGGAATATAGTCATAACCATTTCTTATTGAATATATCAATTTTTCTAATTGATCAAATTTAAAAGTACTCTTCAGAATGTTAATCGTAATTAAAAATGGGGAATCATCGCTAAAAATTTTGTCATTTTTATAATTAATTCTTCTTAAAAAACTTGATTTATTTGCACCCCACAATACATCAATGACGTCATCAATTTTAAGATATTCTATCTTATTATGACTACAAGGAAGTTCTAGTTTATAAGGCAATTTTTGGGACTTAAATTTTGGATAATAAAACCAAGAACTATTATGTTTGCCATATCTATTCTCAATGAAACCCTCTTTTGCAAACCAAGCTTCTAAAGCCTGAGTATTTATATGCTTTCGAGCATTTAAATGTGTAGTGATTCCCACATTAAGCAAATCAGCAACTTCTAAAATCTTTTTTAATGCTGACTTCGCATTCCCTTTTAATAGAAAAATTGATTCTATAGATAGCAAGTAAACAGAAGACTTCATTCTATCAGAACTTGGATCAAAAATATTTCGCTCAAAAACAAATACAACACTATCTATTGTATATACATGTTTTTCTCCTTTTTCTATAGTCTTATGCTCTTCAGATAGAGCTAAGATTGATTCAAAGAAAAGCGAAACTCGCAAATGTGAACAAAGCTCATGTTGAGTTATTGATTTATGTTTTTTTGCCAACATCATATTTTTCCTTCATAAACATTTATTGACCTATAAATTTAGATATTAACTCATCTTTAATCCTAATGAACTTTTATCTTCCTGAGTCAATCCCAATTGATTTGAAATAGACTGTAATTCTTTATCAAGTCCAAAATCAAGAACTTTTAAAGAAATTTCAGAGTTGTCTTGAGATTTTTCAGATTCCTGAGCCAATAATAAATTATAATTTTTGTTCAATATTGCATCAATTTCACTGTTGTTTGCATTACTGAAATTCAGAATTGCTGTAACTAAATCTGCATCCTCAGAATATTTACGTTTATATATTGACCTTGAATCTTCCTCGATTAGTCTTTTAAAATCATTTTTAAACGTCGCATTTTTCCCAGTATATACCTTACATTTTTCTTCAATTTTTTCATTCAGATTTATGTAATTTTTCTTTAGATGAGAAAACTCTTCTATTATAATCTGCCTGTATTGCTCCTTTTTATCTAAGGATTTTTCAAAATCTACTTTTATATTATTAAGATCTTTTAAAGTTTTTTCAATAATATCAAAGTAAAAATCTCTACTCTTTAAAAATAGTTCAGATTTTAAATCATTATTGTACGAATCTATATCACTAAAGCATTTAAAATCTTTTTGTTTCAAAAGATTTTCTTCAATATTTTTATAGAGAATACTTTCTTTCTTTGTCATTTTCCAGAGAGGATGTCATTTCGTAAGGAGTGAAATTAGATAGTTACCCAAAGAGGATGTCAAAAGTTTTTTCCATAGATCCTGTCCTAATATGCTAAAATTTCCATACTCCCTGTCACAAGATTACAACTATGGAAAATCAGGACATTACCGAAGAAAATGAAAGTTCTGGGACATCTTCTTTGGAAATTGAGCCAGTAAGATTGTCAGAACCAGCTTGGGAAGAAGCCCGCCGCAGAGCAGAAGTCATTCAATCCCTTTTAAAGATAGCAAAAATTTCTGAAAAAAAAAGACAAACAGCAGCAAATGAACTTGGCATTTCGAAACGCACATTATCAAGATTAATTGAACGCTATAAAGTATCAGGAAAGCTTTTAAGCTCTCTTGCGCCTC
>NZ_JACRSE010000009.1:28732-37718 GCF_014281055.1 Fluviispira vulneris
TGTCATTTTCCAGAGAGGATGTCATTTCGTAAGGAGTGAAATTAGATAGTTACCCAAAGAGGATGTCAAAAGTTTTTTCCATAGATCCTGTCCTAATATGCTAAAATTTCCATACTCCCTGTCACAGGATTACAACTATGGAAAATCAGGACATTACCGAAGAAAATGAAAGTTCTGGGACATCTTCTTTGGAAATTGAGCCAGTAAGATTGTCAGAACCAGCTTGGGAAGAAGCCCGCCGCAGAGCAGAAGTCATTCAATCCCTTTTAAAGATAGCAAAAATTTCTGAAAAAAAAAGACAATCAGCAGCAAATGAACTTGGCATTTCGAAACGCACATTATCAAGATTAATTGAACGCTATAAAGTATCAGGAAAGCTTTTAAGCTCTCTTGCGCCTCGCTCTCCGAATGGGGGAATAGGTAAGCCTAGGATAAATGAAAATGTTGAATCAATTATCCATAAAGTGGTTAGAGAGCTTTATTTGGATAAACAAAAAAGAAAAATATCTATGGTTGTGCAAGAAGTTCGAAGGCGATGCGTAGAAGCAAATATTCCGCCTCCAGGGCAAAATACTGTTCGTAGGAGAATCTCGAAAATCTCACTGGAAAAAGTGTTTGAAAAAAGATCTGGAAAATTTGCGGCTCATCCATTTACTGCAAACCATGGCCCAGCTATTACTGCCCAATATCCTCTTGAAATATTCATGATAGACCACACAAAAGTAGATGTTATAGTCGTGGATGAGCAACAACGCCTCCCAATTGGAAGACCTTGGCTTACATTAGCAATAGATGTCTTTAGTAGATGTATTGCTGGTTTTTACTTAAGTTTTGAAAGTCCATCAGCAGTATCTGTTGGCATGTGTTTAACACATGCCATATTTGATAAAACGGATCTCCTTAATAAATTTAATATCCAACATAGCTGGCCACTAAAAGGAAAACCAGAAAAAATCGTAGTGGATCAAGGTAGCGAATTTAAAAGCGAAGCATTGCGTAAAGGATGTGAACAACACGGCATTTCAATTCATTGGAGGAAAGTTGGCTATCCCCATCTCAATGGGGTTATTGAACGTGTTATTGGTACTTTCATGAAAGAAATACATGAAATTCCTGGCACCACATTTTCAAATACATCCGAGCGTGGAAATTACGACTCAAATAAAATGGCTATTCTCACAATGCCTGAACTAGAAAAATGGCTTACCCATGCAATTGTAGGAAAGTATCATCTTGAAATTCATTCTTCACTTATGGAAACTCCACTTTCTTTATTCCGTCGTGGAATAGAAAATAGGAATAAAGATATAAATTTAGTGCAAAACCAAAAGGCTTTTTTAATCGACTTTTTGCCTATTGAAAGAAGAACTCTCCAACGGCATGGATTTGTTATTGAGCATATCTTTTATTTTTCAAATGCTTTAATACCTTGGATTTCATCTGGTAATATGAATGAAAAGTTTATTATCCGTAGAGATCCACGTAATTTAAGCAGAATATTTGTGCTTCATCCAAAAGAGTCCCAATATTTAGAAATCCCATATAGGAATATTGCCCGACCTGTCATTACCCTTTGGGAACATCGAGAATCATTGCGAAGACTTAAAGAAAGAGGATTACGTCATTTTGATGAGACTTTAATTTTCAGGACTCTTTTGGAAATGAAAGAAATTATTAAAAATGCTAAGAAAGAAACGCAATCTGCAAGAAAAAAACGTGTAAAAAATGAAAATGCAAAAAAAAGTACATTAGATATAAAAAGCAATAAAAACAATGATAATTTAAATATAAATGAATTGCAAGACTTCGAAATAGATTCCATCAAACCATTTGAAGACATTGAGGATTGGTCATGATTGAAGTGAATTTTAATAATGCTTTTTCCCTCGAACATCTAATACCGCAAATGAGGAAAATAGTTTTATTACCTAATGAAGAACGCATTGCGCATATTCGTGCAGATAGATGGATTGGTTATTCAAAAGCGCAAGAAGCTATTTCCAAACTTCAAAAACTTATTGATCATCCTAAACGCCAAAGGATGCCAAACCTCCTCATTGTTAGTCCTACAAATAATGGAAAATCAATGATTATCGAAAAGTTTAAACGCATGCATAAAATAATTTCTTGCGAAAATATCCCTAAAGAAATTATCCCAATCGTAGCACTACAAATGCCAAGTGATCCTACAATAGCAAGATTTTATTCCATGCTTCTCTATAATCTAGGTGCTCCTGTCACTATGAAATGTAAAGTAGCAGATTTAGAACATGTCGCCTTAAAATTATTGAAGCAATTGTCCACCCGAATGATCATCATTGACGAACTTCATAATATCCTTGCTGGTAGGATAAATGTCCAAAGGGAATTCCTTAACCTAATCCGTTTTATTGGAAATGAACTTCAAATCCCTATTGTCTGCCTTGGGATTAGAGAGGCCTATCTTGCTATACGTACAGATGATCAACTCGAAAACCGCTTTGAACCACACATTTTACCATTGTGGGAAGATGATAGGGAGTTTTCAAGCTTACTTATGAGTGTTACATCTACTTTACCATTAAAACTTCCTTCGTTTTTATTAGAAAAAGAAATACGTCAATATATTTTAAGGAAAACGGAAGCCACCATAGGAGAAATTATTTCTCTAATTTCTAGAACCGCTATTCTCGCAATTGAAAGTGGCCAAGAAAATATCGATTTAAAATTATTAATGCAAGCGGATTATGACTCCCCAACGGAAAGACGGAATAAATTTGAACGTGAGTTGCAATAATGGCAAAAAGATTCCCAATATGGCCTCGTCCCTATAAATTAGAAGCATTAAGCTCATGGATTATGAGGATAGCTGATTATTATAGGATTGATGTTGATACTTTATTTGAAATTGGATTCTTGATCAAAAAACCAATTTCTTGGTGGGATATTGATGTTTCTCCTAGTCCTGAATTATTAAATAAAATTTCAATTAATACAGGGTTATCTTTGAAATATTTAATTGAAATGACTGTTGCAGGGATTTCTCCTTGGGTGATTGATTCAGTTAAACCTGTTTATGATTTTGAATTTACACAACTCACAGCTCCATTTTGTATTTTAAATCGCAATTTGCCTTATATCAATATGAATTCAAATTCTAAAAAATCATTGCTTCCCTGGATACCAAATGTTCCATGGAAATCAACCCGTATAAACCGCTTTTGTCCAATATGCATAGAAAATAAAGATTTGGATCTACCAAGATTGCTCATATGGAGGACAGCATTAGTGTCATCTTGCTTACGGCATGACTGCTTACTTGTTGAGACGAGTGATAAACCTTGGGATCAATTAGCTTGGAAAGAAAATATCATAAATACAAAATATTTACACACTTGGCTTGATGGTGTCACTCTCAAAGCTATTGAAACAGGTTATGCAAGACTTGGGAAAGAAGAAATTCATGTGAACATTTGGGTTCGGTTCTTAAGAAGCCTTTTCCATGAACTTACAATTAAAAGCAGGGATTATAAAGATCAAGAATGCATAAAAAGAATTTGGCAATATGCTGGTATCCAGAAACCAAAGAGCAAAGTATTTGAACTTTTAGAGATAAAAGATAGGGCTAATGTAATAAAATGCGCTGCATATTTATTACAAGATTTTCCAAACCAAATACTTTCTTTTATGCCAAAGAGTAGGAATTTAAATCAAATTTTTATTCCCAATTTCATTTCTAAATATATCGGCTCAAATGAAATCTATTATGATCTCTTCGTTAAAAATAAAGAACATTCAAATAATATAACAAGCAATATTAAAAACGGGGAAAACTTTCTACCAGCCGCAATGTTATTTAATTCTTTAATTCAAAAAATCATCGATAAAAACAAAAATGTGATTCATAAAAGAACAATAAAATGCGCAGAATCATCATTAAATTATTATAAAAATAAACAAGTAATTAACAATAAATTATCAGAGGAATCGTTAAGCAACAATATGTAATTTTTTAATTACAATTTCATCTCAGGGAGAATTATGTTAAATAATTTAAGTATTAAGAAAAAAATGATTTATTGGAATATTTTTATATTAATTCTATTTTCAATATCACTAATATTTATAGGAAATGATTCCATAAATCGACTCATGAATGAAAAGCGTACTCAAATTAAAAATCTTAGCGATTCTTTTGCTTCTGTAATTTTTGAGTACGTAAAGCTAGAAAAAGACGGTAAAATATCGCATGATGAGGCCGTATCAAAAGTCAAAATGATATTAAATGCTGCAAGATATGATGGAGATAATTATTATTTTGTAGGTGACTATGATAGAAGACAGATTGTAAATCCTAAGCGCCCTAAAGATGATGGAGTTATTCAAAATTCACCCCAGTATCATAAATTTGTTGAAATCTCATTAAAAAATAATGGCCCAGAATTTTTATCTTATTATACTTCAAAGCCTGGTTTCACAGGAGAATTTCCAAAACTTACTTATTTAGTCCCAATCCCTGAATGGAAATGGTACATTGGAACTGGTATTTATATAGACGATGTGGATAGACAAAAGTCTAAGAACATTATGGTAATTGGTATAATTACTTTCATTATTACCATTTTTTTAATGTTCGGAGGAGTTAAAATTGCTAATTTCATTTCAGTGCCATTATCTTTGCTCACAAATCTACTGAAAAAATCATCATTAAAAATGAATGAAGAATCAACTCAATTAACAAAAATGAGTGAGGAAGTTGGAAAGTCCTCAAGAGAACAAGCAAGCTCAATTCAGGAAACGGCTGCAGCAATTTCTGAAGTAACAAGTATGATTTCAAGAACTTCTACCCTCACATTGAACTCGGAAAACTTATCAAAGACAATAAATATTCAAACTGAATTAGGAAATCGGGCAGTAAAAGACATGGTTGAGTCAATGGAATCAATTCAAGAAGCGAGTAAAAAACTCACAGAAATTGAGGCAATAATTACGCAAATTGAAAATAAAGCTGTTGTTATAAATGATATTGTTACAAAAACAGAATTACTTTCATTGAATGCATCTATTGAATCAGCAAGAGCTGGAGAATATGGTAAAGGATTTGCTGTTGTAGCTGAAGAAGTAGGTAATTTAGCTAAAACGAGTGGAAAATCGTCAAAAGAAATCAGCGAACTTCTTGAAAAAAGTAGAGAGAATGTTAAAAATATTCTAGAATTAACTTTGTCTAGAGTATCTGAAGGACAGCATAAAACTGAAGAAGTATCAAACATATTTAATAAAATTATAAAAGATGTAAATGATATTCAAATTCAAATGAGCCAGATCTCAGAAGCGACCAGAGAACAGGAAATTGGTCTAAAACAAATTTCAGAAGCAATGACAAAAATTGATATTTCAGCTATAAATAATTTGAAAAGCGCTGAAAAATCTGTACTTTCTTCATCTAAAATATTAGAGATAAGCCATGATTTGAAATCCATCACTTCTAAAACGGAAGATATTGTTTTTGGAGAAAAGAAAGCATAACTTCTTGCTCCTAGATTAACTATATAATATTATATCAATTTATAATTCAAGATACATTTTCGGAGTTTTTGTGATACAGCCATCACCTTTGATATTTTTTCTCAATTAAAAAACATTTTATATTTTCATAAATATCGCAAATAAATTCCCAGTGCGTCAATTTTGCAATTTCAATAAATTAAATATTAATGTAAAATTTATTGTAATACTAATGCTTAATTTATCAATTTAAACCTACTTTTTTTCAAATTAGGATGTGCTATGTCTAAGAAAAGTTTGTCATATAAATTAAATATATCAATAGTAATTTTATTAACACTCATCTTAGCAGCTGCACTATATACTATATTTATGATCAATAAAACTCAATCTTACGCTCTCGAAACAGGAGAAAGCTGGTTGCCTAGTGTTTTATCTACAAGTGAAATGAGTGAAGGGGTTAGTAAATATGCAAGAAGAATCCTTGGATTATTAAGCACTTCTTTGATAAATACTGGTGATGAAGATAAAAAAACTAAAGCTGAAGATATAAAAGCTTTAGATAAATATGGACAAAATATTGAGGCCAATCTTGAAAAACATAAGAAACTAGTAAGCAGTCCTGAAGAACAAGCTCTTTTAGATGATGTTTTTACAAAATGGAAAATTTACGATAACGCTGCTAGGGAAGGGCTTGATATTAATCAACAAGGAAAAAAGCAGAAGCTTTAAAATTTGTCCTTTCAAAAGCAAGAATAGCAGCGGCAGATTTAGAATCTGCAGTAAAAAAGCTTGCAATATATAATTACAATGGTGGTGTTAAATCAACAGAAAAAGGGAAGCATTTAACGACAATCACAAATATTACAATGTCCTGTATTATAGGTTCTTCAATCTTTATTGCCATATTAATTTTCAATATCATTAGAAATACAACTGGTTCATTAAGTATAGCGTTTGAAAATTTAAAAAATCAGAGCGTTTCTACTGCAGAAATTGCTTCATCTCTTAAAAAAGGCTCTAATATATTATCTGAATCTGTGAGTGAACAAGCTGCTTCAATTCATGAGACGAGTGCTGCTATAAATGAAATAACAAGTATGGTTAATAGAACAGCTGAAAATGCAAAAGAATCGACTAATGTAGCGACAAGTGCATCTGCTAAAACAGAGTCAGGGCAAAAAACTATGCAAATG
Organism: Fluviispira vulneris; assembly: GCF_014281055.1. Taxonomy (NCBI): domain Bacteria; kingdom Pseudomonadati; phylum Bdellovibrionota; class Oligoflexia; order Silvanigrellales; family Silvanigrellaceae; genus Fluviispira; species Fluviispira vulneris. The sequence continues at coordinate 35,413 of NZ_JACRSE010000009.1, forward strand.
CTTGTAACCGCAATGGAGACGATACAAGAATCAAATAATGAATTACAGAATATTGCAGAAATTATTAATCAAATCAATACGAAAACAGCAGTAATAAATGACATAGTTTCTAAAACAGAACTGCTTTCTTTAAATGCTTCTATTGAATCTGCTAGAGCCGGTGAATATGGGAAAGGATTTGCAGTTGTGGCTGAGGAAGTAGGTAATTTAGCAAAAGTAAGTGGAAAATCTGCTCAAGATATTCAAGCTGTTATTACAACAAGCCAAGAACAAGTGAATAAAATTCTTGGACTTACAAAAGAAAGAGTAAACAGTGGAAAAAAAGTTACTGCTGAAGCCCAAGAGTCTTTTCATGAAATATCTGCTGATATCTCAAATATGGCAAGTGTAATCCAACAAATATCTGATGCAACACGAGAACAAGAAATTGGAATTAGGCAAATATCATTAGCAATGTCAAATATAGATAAAGCAACCCAGAAAAGTCAAACTGCAGTGAATTCTACCTCAGAATCTTCTTCCGATCTTATCAGCCAAAGTGAGAAATTAGATTCGACAGCAAATTATATTGGATTTCTTATAAAAGGAGAATCTTAAATTGATAAAATATTTAAAAAATAGAAAAGTTATCGATACTCATATTTATAATTAAAAAATTAATAAGGGTTTTTAATATGACAAAGAAAAGTTTATATAAAAGTCACTATATATATTATGGTTTTTTTCTTATTTTATCAATTTTTTCGATAATATTATTTATTTATTTAAATAATAAAATCCAATATTATTCAAATGAAAGTGAAAAAAATTGGCTCCCAAGTGTAAAAACTCAAAGTAGATTGCTTTATGATTTTTTTCAGATTTCTGATAAAAATCGATCAATTTTCTCAACATTCATTGATGGAAATGAAATATTAGAAGAGGATAAAAAGGCATTAGTTAACATGCATAACAAATTTCATGATAACCTTGAAAATTATAAAAAAAATTTGATGATAATTGGTAGAGAAGAAACGTTTACTAAAGAAGTTTATAATTTATGGACATCTTACAAAGATAATATAGAGAAAGATTTAAAGGTAATAGAAAAAAAGCCACATGAAGCATTTAGTCATTTCAACTTAGAAACAAAGGCAATATCTTCCCTACTTGCAGAATCAATTGCGAAAGAAATTGACTTCAATTACGTTCAAGGAGTGAAAGCTTTAAAACAAGCAAGATATTATTCCATTATTAATAATTTTTATATTGCAACATTAATCATGGTATTATTAATAAATGTTTTATTATTTCTAAAAATAAGAAGAACCACAAATTCTTCATCTGGTACAAATAATTCTCAAGATTCATTTTATACTAACACAAAAAATATTGAAAAATTATCTGAAAAAATTCGAGAAATATCAGAGGCTATCCGTAAGCAAGAATATAATCTTAAAAATATTTCACAATCAATATTACAAATGGAGAGAGTATCTAAAAATAATCAAGAATCTATAATCATGAGATCAATTTCGGAAAAAAAATTGATTGAAGAATTTGAAATACTTCAAAACTCAGTAAATAATATTGATACATTAGTAAATGGAAAAAAATAAAATGATCGTATTTCCTCATTCAAAGTTATCGCTCTATGTGTCAAAAGATTGTTTTTTAATAAACCAATTTGATTTTCAAAGCTCTTCTTAAGGTATTATATTAGAACATTCTTTTATAAATGAATTAAATTGGTTCACTACGTTTTTATTATTCGAAATAAATTTTTTAGAAAAATAGAATACCAGTGGATTTTCAGAATGAAAAATTATTTTGAATTTGCTCTTATTCCAATTTCGTTTCTTCATCTCATCAGTTGCGGGTTCTTTTGGAGACAGGAATGCATCAAATCGCTTTGCCTCTAACATATCAAAGAGATTGCTAATATCTTTTGGTGATGTAACTAGATTATATTTTTGTTCGATTAAAAATGTTTCTGGTCCTGTTCCTAATTTTGCAGCAACTTCAGCTTTTTCTTTAAACTCTTTTAAATTAGGATTAAAAGAAGAATTACTTTTTAAGTACCAATACCATTTATAACTTTCTATTTTTTTAGTTGGAACTGCGTAGCTATTTCGTTCATTAGTTATTCCTGCTGAAAAAAAAGCTTGTGCTTGACCTAATTTAACTTCTTCTTGTGCTCTTTTCCATGGTAAAACTTTAATTTGATAATTCAAGTTCATTTTTTTTAAAACACATTCTACAACCTTCGTAGCGGAGCCTTGTAATTTATTTCCTTGAAAATATTGATATGGAGGCCATTCTTGAGT